>NZ_JALBGZ010000435.1:0-5552 GCF_023006515.1 Bradyrhizobium sp. PRIMUS42 | reverse complement strand
GATCGCGCCGTCGGTGCGCAGCACGACCGAGGCCGAAGGCGGCTGCTGCGTCGCCCGGAACGAGCCGCGCACCGGCATCACGATATGCACCCGCGCCGCCTTGACGCCCTTCATCAATTGGACCGTGCGCGCGATCTCGCCTTCCAGCGCTCGGAGCTTGGTCACCTCCTGCATGAAGGAGGTCAGGCCGAGCGAGCCGATCTTGTCGAACAGCTCGTAGCCGGAATTGGCGCTGGTCGGCAGCCCTTTCTCGGCGAGCAGCATCCGCGCCTGCATGGTTTGGCTCGGGCGAACCGAGAGCGCGTCTCCGGCCGTATTGACGTCGAAGGTGATGTTCTGCTCGCGCAGCGCCGCGCCCATGCGCGTCACGTCTTCGCGGGTGAGGCCGGTATAGAGCGTCTCGAATTCGGGGCGGCTCAAATAGTACGCGCCGCCGACGACGGTGACGAGAACGGCAAAGCCGATCAATCCCAAGGCCATCAGGCGTCGCGGCCCAAGCTCCAGCAGATTGTTGAGCAGTTGCTGTACCTGCGCACGACTGAGCATATGACCTCGTACCAATGCGAACGGTGAGGACACTCCGCTGCCAACCTTGTCTGAAGGTTGCGCGAGGACACGATTGTGTCAGTTCGCAGGCACGGCGTTGCAATTTTGCAAGAAGCGGGGGCGACGCGATCGGCTTGCCGTCAACGCGCGGACGATCGGGCGCGGAACAGCGCGGTTGCGGCGTGTCGTATGAAGCCTGGCGTCGGGATTGCGATTGCGGGCACGCCTCGTGCCGTCACGTCCGCCGGTCACGGCGGGGACCGTGCTCCCCTGAGGGAGCACGGTCGTTTTCGAAGCCGTCGCTTAGCCGCGGAACAGCGACAGGATGCTCTGGCTGTTCTGGTTGGCGATCGAGAGCGCCTGAACGCCGAGCTGCTGCTGGGTCTGCAGCGCCTGGAGCCGGGTCGATTCCGCGTTCATGTCGGCGTCGACGAGCTGGCCGATACCGCGATCCACCGAGTCCATCAGCGACTTCACGAATTCCGTGTTGTTCGAGATACGGTTCTTGATGGCGCCGAGGTTGGCGGCGGACTGGCTGACCGTGTTGATCGCGCCGGTGACCTGCGCGATGTAGGCGTCGATCGTGGTCTGGTCGGCCGCCGAGTCAGTCAGCGCACCGATGTTGATGGTGTCGACCGACGCGCTGCCGCTCACCGTGTCCAGGATGCCGGCCGTAGCCGAGGTGTAGAGCGAGTAGTTGGCAACCGTCACCGTGATGGTGTTGATCGTGGGCGTGCCGCCGACGCGCGAGAACGACGACACCAGGTTGACGGTCGCCGGGGTGGAGGCGTTGGTGCTCAGCCAGTTCACGCCGTTGAACGTCGCCGCGTTGGCCACGTTCTTCATGTCCTGCTGGATCTGGGTGATTTCAGCCTGGATCTTGGTGCGGTCGATGCCGGCGGTCTTGGCTTCGACCAGCAGCGCCTGGAGCTTGGTCAGGCCGGAGTTCTGGTCGCCGATGACCTTGTTCAGGGCGGTGTATTCGGTGTCGACGGTCGCGGCCGACAGACCGAGCGAGTCGGAGACGGCGGAGAGCGCGGCGTTGTCGGCGCGCATCGAGGTCGCGATCGACCAATAGGCCGAGTTGTCCGAAGCGGTCGAGACGCGCTGGCCGGTCGAGATGCGGTTTTCGGTCGTCTGCAGGCTGGCGCTGACATTCCGGAGGGTCTGGAGCGCAGTCATTGCAGCGGAGTTGGTAAGCAGGCTGGAAGCCATCTTCGATGTCCCTTTGAAAGCAGATTGGATTTGGGGACATACCGGACTTGCACCGGTACGACAGGGCGGCATCATGCCTTTGGGCTGCGGAAATGCGCGTGAACCCAATCCGTCGTAACGGCCAGACTAGCCGGCGAAGCTTGTGCGAGGCTTGTGGCGCCGTGATCCCTTTGCAACAGGGCAGCCGGAATCATGGCGGCGGCATCGCGCCAAACGAAAGGGCCGCGCTTCTGACGAAGCGCGGCCCTCCCTAGGATCGTCCTGGACTTAGCGGAACAGCGACAGGATGCTCTGGCTGTTGTTGTTGGCGATCGAGAGCGCCTGAACGCCGAGCTGCTGCTGGACCTGGAGAGCCGCCAGACGGGTGGACTCCTGGTTCATGTCGGCGTCGACGAGCTGGCCGATACCGCGATCCACCGAGTCCATCAGCGACTTCACGAACTCCGAGTTGTTCGAGATACGGTTCTTGATGGCGCCGAGGTTGGCGGCGCCCGAAGACACCGTGCCGATCGCTGCGGTGACCTTCGCGATGTAACCATCGAGAATGGTCTGGTCAGCGGCCGAGTCGGTCAATGCACCGATGTTGAGGCTGTCGACCGACGCGCTGCCGCTCACCGTGTCGAGGATGCCGGTCGTGGTCGAGGTGTAGAGCGAGTAGTTGGCGACGGTCACGGTGATCGAGCTGGTCGTCGGCGTGGAGCCGACGCGCGAGAACGACGACACCAGATTGACGGTCGTCGGCGTGGAGGCGTTGGTGCTCAGCCAGTTGACGCCGTTGAAGGTCGCCGCGCTGGCGACGTTCTTCATGTCCTGCTGGATCTGGGTGATTTCCGACTGGATCTTGCTGCGATCGATACCGGCGGTCTTGGCTTCCACCAGCAGCGACTGGAGCTTGGTCAGACCGGAGTTGCTGTCGCCGAGCACCTTGTTCAGAGCGGTGTACTCGGTGTCGACGGTCGCGGCCGACAGACCGAGCGAGTCGGAGACGGCGGAGAGCGCGGCATTGTCGGCGCGCATCGAGGTCGCGATCGACCAGTAGGCGGCGTTGTCCGCGGCCGTGGCCACGCGCTGGCCGGTGGAGATCCGGCTCTGCGTGGTGGAGAGTTGCGAGCTGACAGACCGCAGGGTCTGGAGCGCGGTCATGGCGGACGAGTTCGTGAGCAGGCTTGACATTGCGAATGTCCCTTTATGTACGCGTTACATTTTCATCAGGGGACATACCGGGCTTGCACCGGTACGGAGGGGCGGCATCATGCCTTTGGACTGCTGTGGGTGGGGTCCAACCCGCCGTGACGCATTGCTAGCACGCCGAATCTTGCTTCCGGATTAAGATCGACCTGAATTCGTCAGCAAAATCATATGGTTAATGTTACTTTCCGCTAACCATAACCGGCCGACCGACGATCGCCGACGTTACGAGAACGAGCGCACCAATCCGGAGGCGAGCAGGTTCCAGCCGTCGATCAGCACGAAGAACAGCATCTTGAACGGCAGCGCGAGGATCGTCGGCGGCATCATCATCATGCCCATCGACATGGTCAGCGTCGCCACGATCATGTCGATCACCAGGAACGGCAGGATGATGAGGAATCCGATCTCGAACGAACGCCTCAGCTCGGAGATCATGAAGGCCGGGATGATGACGCGCAAATCGACCCGCTTGTCGTCGAACTTCTTGCGAAAGCTCTCCGCGGCGAGCGACTCGAAGGTCTGCAGATCCTTGTCGCGGACATGGGCCAGCATGAACTCGCGGAACGGATCCGTGATCTTCAGATAGGCCTGCTCTTCCGAGATCTCGTTCTTCATCAGCGGCTGGACGCCGGTCTCCCAGGCGCGGTCGAAGGTCGGCGCCATCACGTAGAAGGTCATGAACAGCGCGAGGCTGATCATGACCAGATTGGCCGGCGTGGTCTGCAGGCCGAGACCGGCGCGCAGGAACGACAGCGCCACCGCAAATCGCGTGAAGCTCGTCACCATGATGAGCAGTCCCGGCGCCACCGACAGCACCGTGATCAGGGCCATCAGCTGAATGATCCGGCCGCTGGTCGAGCCGTTTCCGGGCGGAAGCAGCGAGTTGAGGTCCGGAATCTGGGCGAGCGCCACTTCGGGCAGCACGACCATGATCAACGCGAGCAGCAGGACTTTCACTCTCACTGGATCACCAGCGTCTCAATGATCAATTCGCGGACCTTGCCCGACGAGCGGATGTTGGCGCGCTCGGTCAGGTCGTCGCGCAGATGCTGGAGCCCGCGCGATCCCTCGAACTGCGCGACGGAGGCGGACCGCAAGTAAGTGACGATGTCCTCGCTGATGTGCGCGGCCAGGATGCCGGCCTCCTCGTCGTTCATGCTCTCGGTCACCATGGAGGCCTCGATGCGGGCCCAATTGTTGGCGGGCGCGGCGAGATTGGTCACGATCGGAGACAATTTCCTGAGCCGCGCGCTGCCGGCGTAGCTCGACGCAAGCGGCGGCGGAGTCGCGCTCTTCTTCGCATCGGCGGCGCGTTCCGCGGCGGCAAACAGATGCAGTCCGGCCAGCGCGCCCGCACCGATCGCGACAAGGGTCAGCACCACGATGGCCGCAATCAGGCGCATGAAGTCCCCTGCCCTCGCACGGCCTCGCCGGCGCAGATCTCAGAATGGTGCCACGGCATCATAGATCCGATGTCCCCATCCAGGCTGCTGCACGTCGGACAGATTTCCGCGACCGCCATAGGACACGCGCGCCTCGGCGATCTTCTCGTAGGATATCGTGTTGGTGCGCGAGATGTCGCGCGGGCGCACGATGCCGCCGACATTGAGCACGCGCATCTCGGTGTTGACGCGAAATTCCTGCGAGCCGCTGATCATCATATTGCCGTTCGGCAACACGTCGGTGACGATGGCCGCGATGGACAGCTTGATGTCCTCGGTGCGATCGATCTGACCGTTGCCCTTGATCTGGGTGTTGGTGCTGAGATTGGCGTTGGCGGAGCCCTTGTCCTGCCACCCAGCAACGTCCATCAGCCAGTCGAGACCGAACTTGACCTGCGAATCGCGCGAGCGGCCGGTCTTGTTGTCGAGCTTGGCCTTGTCCTGCATCGAGATGATCACCGTCACGACATCGCCGGTGCGCCGCGCGCGGGGATCGCGGTAGAGATCGGTGCCGTCGTCCCAGGTCGAGCGATAACTGACGGGCGTGCGCATGCGCGGCGTCACCGGGATCGGATCGGCATGGGTCCGTAAGCCGGCGCCGACCGGCGACATTTGCGGGCCGGTCAGGACCTCGGACGGGTCATGGAAGCATCCGGCCAGAAGCACAGAGGCCAGCGGGAGGATGAGGATCGGCTTCTTCATCTATTTGGTCTTTCCGTCATCCACGCGGCGCATTCCGCCCAAGAGGTCGGCGAGGTGCGCCGCGCGTGCCGTATCCATCTCGTTGAAGATTGCGCTCGAGCTCCTCGGGCTGAGCTTGGCGAGCACGGCGGCGGCGGTCTCGTCGGCCATGCCGGCAATCTGAGTCGCCGCGGCATCGGGCTTCATCCGCGAATAAATCTCGACGACGCTCGCTTCGGCCTTCTTCAGGAAGTCGTCGCGTAGCGCCATCCACTTTTCATATTCGACGCGCTTGGCCTCGACCTCGGCGATCCGTTCGCGGAGCAGGCTCTCGGCCTTTTCCAACTCCTTGAGCTGCCAGGCCAGCCTCGCATCGACGGCGGGATCGGCGACGTTGCTGCAGAACAGGGCCACTTCGTTGTCCGTGGGCACCGCAGCCTGCGGCGGCGCAGGCTTCGGCGGCGCCGTGACGCTGCC
>NZ_JALBGZ010000434.1:0-5565 GCF_023006515.1 Bradyrhizobium sp. PRIMUS42 | reverse complement strand
GACGGCCAGCACGCTCGCCACCGCATAGACCGCCATGCCGCCGAGCAGCACCGGCCGGCGGCCGAAGCGGTCCGACAGGGGGCCCATGACGAACTGGCCGGCGCCGAAGCCGATCAGGAAGGTGGACAGCACCAGCTGGAGGTGGTTGGCGACCGGAATCCTGAAGGCGGTGCCGATGTTGGGCAGCGCCGGCAGCATCATGTCCATGGCGAGCGGATTCAGCGCCATGATGGAGGCGATCACGATGACGAATTCTGGAAAACCCATGGGCCGGTGTCCCGTGGACACCCAAGAATCGGCATTGATGTCGGACAAGAAGCTCACCTCTGAAATCGAGCGACTTTATTCCTCGTCCATGCTGCGTTGCACAACCCATGTTTCGGGATGGCTGGCAGGCGGAACCGGGGCGGACAAAAATTGGTGAGGGAGCCAGCCCCGCTGGGCCGCCCGGGACGCAGTCTTACGATGGGCCGGAAACCGCTGATTCACCATTCCTGCCTAAAGGTCGGCGACGGACGAGGCTCTTCGATCCCCGCGGGATGAAACGGAAACGCATCCTGTCCAGTGTGGCGGCTGATTTCCGGCGCCATTTTGGCGCCTCACCGACCAGGCCAAAAGGTATCCGTTTGTGTCCGACGTGACCGATGCAGCACGATGGTTGGGACCCTCGGCCGACCCGGCTGCGAAACGAGGGACCTGGCTTGCCTGCCTGATCGCGCTGACGGCGCTGTTCGTGCTCGGCAATATCGCCAATTATGCCCGGCTCGATCTGAACTATGGCTGGGACCTTCACGTCAATTGCGCGGCGGTCGATGCGCATGCCAAGGGGCTCGATCCCTATTTCGTCAGGAATCTGAAGGTCACCACGCTCTCCTATCCCTATTTGCCCGTGACGCTGGATGTCTTCCGCCCGTTGTGCACAGGCGGTTTTCTCGCCGGTCACTACATGGGCGTCTATCTCGTCCTCGCCGTCCTCTGCGGTCTCCTCTTGCCCGGTCTCCGCCGAACGCGCACGCGCGCGCGCGATGTTGCGCTCCAGGTGCTGTGCGCGCTCGGCGCTTTCGTCGGTTTCGAATGGGTGCACGTGTCCGGCAACTTCGCGATCCTGAGCGGCGTGCTGACCACGATCGCGTTGATGCTCCTGCTTCGTGCGCCGGCCGGCGGAGCGCCGGAGGATCCGAGCTTCGCCTTGCGTCTCGCCGGCGCTGCGCTGCTTGGCCTCGTGACGTCGTTCAAGCTGGTGTTCTTCCCAGTGCTGGTTGCGCTTTATTTTCTGCCGCTGCCGCGTCGGCGCAAGCTGATGCTGATCGCGGTGGCGGCGTTCAGCTTCGTCTTGCCGATCCTGATATCGCGGATGCTGTACCCCGATCTGTTCGCGAGCTGGCTGCTTGCGATTGCGGGACGGATTCCCAACCAGCACGCGGTCAATCTCGTGGAGGTCAATCCGTCGCTGCTGCTGCTCGCGCAGAGCCTGATGGATCACGCCGGCATTGAGGGCAGGCCGGCCGTGCTTGCGACCTATGCGCTGGCGGCACTCGCGCTCGTGCTTGTACCGTTCGCCTTGTCCGTCCTGCGGGTGGCTGCGGACCGGCCGGTGCGGGAAGGGGGATCGCGTCTGTTGCAGCTGGATCGCTGGCTGATGGATCATCCGCGCGCGGCCATGCGCATCACCGTGCTTGCCATGTTTGCGCTCTATCTCAGTTCGCCGCGCCTCAAGGAATATGCCTTCTTCGAGCTCGCGCTCTATGCCGCGATCCTCGTCGTCGACCTGCCGGCCCGCGCGCTCGCAGCCGTTCTCACCGTCGGTCTTCTCATTCCCGCGCTGATCTCGCTTGCAGGGACGGCGTTCGAAGGCACTTTCATCCTCCTCATCGTCGCGCTGATGTGTTTCTGGATCCTGCTGCAGGATTTTCGCGGGGAGCCGAAACGCCTCGAGATGGAAGGTGCGCAACCATGACCGACGTCGCCGCGTCCGCAGCGGGCGGAGAACGAGGGGCCCTTGCCACCGACGCGCGGGGCAGCAACTGGATGACCCGCTTCATCCTGGCCTTGGCGCTGCTGGTCGCAACGCTAGTTGCCATCGATATGGGCATGGACGAGACGTTCGGCTGGGATGCGCGGGTGAACTGCGCAGCCGTCGATGCGCATATCGGGGGGCTCGATCCCTATTTCGTCAGGAACCTGAAGGACACCAAGCTCTCCTATCCCTATCTTCCGGCGACCCTCGATGCCTTCCGGCCGGTCTGCGCCGGCGGTTTCCTCGTCACGCACTACAAGCCGATCTATCTCATTCTCGCGTTGATCTCCGCGCTGTTGTTGCCCGGTCTCGGCAAGACCCGGCCGGGCTTGAGGGATGTCGCGCTGCGGAGCCTGTTCGCGCTCGGTGGCTTCCTCGGCTTTGAATGGATCATCGCGACCGGGAATTTTGCGATCCTGAGTGGCCTGTTGACGGCCGCATCGCTGGCCTTGTTGCTGCGTCCGGCGCAGTCCGGGGGCGGGGGCGGCACGAGTCTCGCACCGCAGCTCGCCGGTGCGGCCGTGCTCGGCCTTGTCACCTCGTTCAAGCTGGTGTTCTTCCCGGTTCTTGCCGCGCTCTATTTCCTGCCGCAGCCAAGAGGTCGCAAGCTTCTCCTGATCGCCGTCGCAGCCGGCATGTTCGTGCTGCCGATCCTGGCTTCGCTGGTGATCTATCCGGACCTGTTCAGGAGTTGGCTGAGCGCGATCTTCGGCCAGATCCCCGGACAGCATTCGCCGGGGAACGAGGTCAATCCGTCGCTGCTCTTCCTCGCGCAGACGGTTGCGGACCGCATTGGGCTTGCCGGCAGCAAGCCGGTCGTTGCCGCACTCTATGGTCTGATCGCAATCGCACTCGTGCTCGCGCCGCTCGCGATCTCGGTGTGGCGCATGGTCGGAGCGTCGCGCCCCGCTCGCAAGGCTTCGCTTCTTCAGACGCTCGACGACTGGCTGGTCGACCATCCCGACGCCGCAATGCGCATCACTGTGCTCGCGATGTACGCTCTCTATCTCTGCGCGCCCAGACTGAAGGAGTACGCCTTCTTCGAGGTGGCGCTGTACGCCGCGGTTCTCGTCGTCGATCTGCCTGCGGCGCTGATGGCCGCCGTGCTGACGGTCGCGATCGCCATTCCGACCCTGGCGTCGGTCTCGGGGGTGTTCATGGACGGGTTCAGCCAGCTCTCGATCACGCTGATCTGTTTCTGGCTCCTGCTGCCGCGTGGACCTTCAGGCGGCCCGGCGTCTTGGCGCGAGCCCCAGCAGAGCTGATCTTACCGTGGAGCGGCCTCTTGCCGGGTGTAGAGGCTGACATACGCGCCGGTATAGTCCTCTTTCCAGCCTCTCTCGCTGACCAGGAAGTGCCGCAGCGGGTCATGTGCTCTGACCCAGAGCACCGCATTGATCTCATACTTGCTGATCACCTTGTCCCAGGTCGCCTCGTCGATGTCCCACCGAACCAGCTTGAGATAGTCGCGCAGCAACTCGTCCGGGTAGGCGGTCGCCGCCCGGCCGTCGACGAAGACGGGCACTGATCCCTGCGTTCTGAAGATCAGGAGCCCACCGATGTTCCAGTGGTTCAGCAGGTGCGCGTGCGCGCTGTGGGCCTCGAGATAGCGGGCATCCTCCTCCGAGAGCATGTCAGGCAATGCCAGAGCCGGTCTCACCTGCATGAACGTGAATGGCAGCAACAGGATGCCGACGACGCTTGCCGCCAGCATCGCGCGCTGGACCTCGAAGCCCGACAGACGTTTCGGCAGCAGCCGGTCGATGTGAAGCGCCATCGGGACGCTCGAGAAGATGAAGAAGAACGCGGTGTATCTGAACTGATAGAGACCCAGAAACAGGAAGAGCCATGCAAGCACGCGCGCCTCGAGCGGAACGCGCGTGGAGCTTCGGTATCGCAGCTCCAGCGCAACGAAAGTCAGCGCATAGGCGATGCCAGGAATGCTGCCCGGCAGCTCGATGTTGTGAAAATAGGGCCGCCATTCGCCGATATCGGCCTGGACGAAATGACCCAGCGTCGCCCTCACGCCGTCATAGACATGCCACCCAAGCGGATTGACGAAGATCGCGATGAAGCACCCCACGCCCGCGAGGCAGTAGTTCCGAAAGTTTGTCCAGTCCCGCCGCAGCAGGGCGAGGCCACCGAAGACGCCGAGGATCGGAAAGGCGAGCATGAAGCCGCCATGCAAATTCACCCAGAGGATCATCATCGGGGGCAGCAGGAACCATCCTCGCCGCCGCAGGCATTCTCCGTAAAAGACCACCGCGAACAGCATGGTCGCGACGTTCGGCGATGCCGCCAGATACATGTTGGGCGAGGCTTCGTAGCAGGGGTAGAGCAGGCACGCGGCAAAGACCGCGATGCAAACCGCCAGGGGCGATGCGCCGCTGCTCAGGCCGCAGAAGGCGAGGTATCCTGCGATGACCGCGCCGCTGGCGACCACCATGAGGACGATCCCGGCAAAGCCCGCGTGCTGATACAGCACGCTGGCCATCACGTCCCAGAGCCAGGACAGATTGTACCATCGCTTGTCGCCCAGGGTGAACGCCCACGGATCCTGGAAGGGGACTTCGCCCCGCTGCCTGATCAAGTCTCCGGCGGCGAGGTGCCAGCCCAGATCATAATGGCCGAGCAGAAGCGGTCCGTTCGACAGGTAGAACACGCAGAGGAAGGCGATCAGGAAGACGTAGACCTCGAGCCCGTGCAGGTGACGTCCGGGCGCTGCTTGCCTTCCGTCAATCCCGGACCGGGACCAATCCTCGCGCGCGTCCATTGGAGCTCTCACCATCGAAGCCAATAGCTCCAGGCCCTGCATGTCCCTGGGTCTGCATCGACGGGCAGACATCGTTCGATTTAGGGGAAGACGGACTAAAGCCGAGTAAAGGCCCGCGCCGGGCTTTCAACCGGCCACGCGCGGCGTCAAATCTCGTGGTGCGGGCAGCCGGGGTCGAACCGGCACAGCGCTTGCGCACCGAGGGATTTTAAGTCCCTTGCGTCTACCAATTCCGCCATGCCCGCTTGATCCAACGAGATCAAACACTTAAGTCCATCTCCGGCCGTCTGGAATTGGCGCTTTGCGGGCTCGGAGGGACGGTTCTTCCTTAAGCGAGCCGGGCCCACAAGGCAAAGCCTCAATCCGGACATCTGTTGTTGCTTTAGGCATTCTCAATCCACGGGGGCTATTCATCCGGCATGGTTGCTTCGTTTTCCTCTTCGCCGCGCGGCTTTGGCGCGCTCCTGGCGCTGCTTGCGGCCGGCGCCGCGCTGTCCGGCTGCGCCAGCATGAGCGAGACGGTCGCGCCGGCCTTTGCCGATCCCGCCAAATACGAATTGTACGACTGCAAGCAGCTGGAGGGCGAGCGCAAGGCGCTCGCCAAGCGCACTGACGATTTGCGCGGGCTGATGGAGAAGGCCGAGACCGGGACGGGTGGCGCCGTCGTGTCCGAGCTCGCCTATCGCAACGACTATATCGCGGTGCGCGGGCAGGCCCAATTGGCCGAGGACGCCTGGCGCCGCAACAAGTGCCGGGAGGCGCCGCCAGAGGCAAC
>NZ_JALBGZ010000433.1:0-5571 GCF_023006515.1 Bradyrhizobium sp. PRIMUS42 | reverse complement strand
CTGCGCGCCGCCGTCGTTCTTGCCCGCGCCGTCGAGCAGCGAGATGCGGAACTGCGCCGGATCCTTGCCCGTGGCAGCCGCGATCTCGTCGATCATGCTTTCGACCGCCCAGAAGGTCCAGCCCGGCGCCACCGAGCGGAGCTGGCCGGACGGCGTGGCGTTGTGCGCGAGCTCGTTCTTGATCGCGCGCACATAGTGGTTGGGCACGGTGTAGAAGAAGTCGGCTCCGTTCACCGTGAAGCTATCGAGCGGCCCCTTCTTGTCGACCGAGGGCGTCAGGAAATCGGGGATTCCCCAGCGCGCAGTCGGCCAGGCCGAGACCACGTCGTGGCTGAGCGCGACCAGCTTGCCGTCGCCGTCCACGCCGGCCTTGACCTTTTGATAGGTGAGCGGCCGCGAGAAATCCATCGTCATGTCGTTCTCGCGCGTGTAGATCACCTTCACCGGCTTGCCGATCGCCTTCGCCGCCTGCACGGCGGGAATCATCATGTCGGCATCGAGCCTGCGGCCAAAGCCGCCGCCGAGCCACATTTGATGCATCACCACGAACTTCGGATCGATCCCGGCTGCGCCTGCTGCAATCGCGCCGGAGCGCGTTGCAAACTGGTTGCCCGAATAGATATGCAGGATGTCGCCCTTGAACTCCGCGGTGGCGTTCATCGGCTCCAGCGGCGCGTGGATGTTGATGCTGGTCGTATACTCGGCCTCCACCACCTTGGCCGCGGAGCCGAACGCCGCTGCGGGATCGCCGTCCTTGACGAAGAACTGACCGGAATCCTCCAGCTTCTGGAGCCGCTTGGCCTCGTCGAGCAGCGACTGGCTCGACAGTTTTGCGTTGGGACCGCCGTCATAGGCGATCTTCAGGGCCGCTGCCGCCTTCTTGGCGTTGGCGTAGGTGCCGGCGACCGCGACGACCCAGCCCGACGTCGTGCCGGTCTTGTCGTCGAGCGTGACGGCCTTGATGAAGCCCGGCACGCTTTTCGCGGCGCTGTCGTCGACCGACTTCACCGTGGCGCCGAAGCGCACCGGCGGCGTCACCACCGCGCCATAGGCCATGCCCGGCAGCATCACGTCGATGCCGTATTTGGCGGTGCCGTTGGTCTTGGAGGGAATGTCGAGCTGCGGCACCGACACGCCGATCATGGTGTATTGATCCGGCGTCTTCAGCTTGATCGCCTTGAGCTCGTCCGGTGTGAAGGTTTTCGTCGCCTTGCCGCTCTTGACGATCTCGGCAAAACTCATCTGCTTCTTCGACTTCGGATGCGAGATGATGGAATCGCGCACCACGAGCTGGTCCTTGAAGTAGGGCGGCAGGCCCATCGCCGCGGCGGCCGCCTCCGTCAACGCGATGCGTCCCGCGGCACCCGCGCGGCTCATCGCCTCGAAGTTCATCATGGTCGACCAGCTGCCGCCGGTGATCTGAGCGCCCAGCACGGGATCGTTGAACTTCGGATCGTTGGAGGCGAGCGCAACGCGCATATCCTTCCAGCTTGCCCCCAATTCCTCGCAGACGATCTGCGCCATGGTGGAGGCGATGTGCTGGCCCATGTCCGCCTTGCCGCAGGTCACGGTGACCAGGCCATCGGGCGCGATCGCGTACCAGACGCTCGGCTCGAAATTCGAGGGCGCAGCGAGCGCTTCGCCGATGCCGGGGACGCCGGCGTAGCCCAGCACGAGGCCGGTCGCGGCGGTGCCGACGAGGAAGGAGCGGCGGCTGAGATCCGTCGTCTCAGGGGTCACGTTCTTCACATGCTCGTTCATGTGGGCCTCCGCTCGCTGGAGGTCGCCGATGCGGTGCGCATCTCGGTGGCGGCGCGCATGATCGCCTTCTGGATCCGTGAATAGGTCATACAGCGGCAGAGATTGCCGTCCATATGCGCGACCACTTCCTCTTTGGACGGATTGGGATTTTTCGACAACAGCGAGGCTGCCTGCATGATCTGCCCGGACTGGCAATAGCCGCATTGCGGCACCTGCTCGGCGACCCAAGCCTTCTGCAAGGGATGATCGCCCTTGGCGGAGAGGCCTTCGATGGTGGTGATCTTCTTGCCGGTGACGTCGCCGACCATGGTCTGGCACGAGCGCACGGCTTCGCCGTTGACGTGCACGGTGCACGCCCCACACAGCCCGGCACCGCAGCCGAACTTGGTGCCGGTCATCTGCAATTGCTCGCGGATCGCCCAGAGGAGCGGCGAGTCGTTCGCCGCATCCACGGACAGACTCCGCCCGTTGATGGTGAGTGTTGGCATAGGCGTCTTCCCCTGCCGGTGCATGAAGCCGCTTACGGCGGCAACTTGAATAGCGGACGCCCACCGGGCCGGCGCCAGCCTTGGCGGCGAGAATGATCGCGTTCGGTTGCCGTGGCAAATGCAATTTGGAAGCAGTCGAAACAAACCAGCTCTGCACCTGCTCGTTGTGCGCCGCGCCAACGGCGCCGATACAGCCACTGAACGCAACAGCCAGCGCATCGCACATGCGTGCCATCGCGTTGAGGCAGTTTCTTCCAGGTAACTTGGCAGGCTAAAGTGATGAAAGAAGTGGCGCCGCGATGTCCCACAAGGGGAAAGGGTGCACCGAGGTCGTCGCAGGAATAAGGTGAAAGGCGGAAACAATGCCTGAGATCAATCGGGACGGCGTCAATATCTACTACGAGGTCCACGGCGAGGGGCCGCCGCTGCTGCTGACCCACGGCTACTCATCGACGTCGGCCATGTGGCACGAGCAAATCGATGCGCTCGCGAAGGAGCACAAGCTGATCTTGTGGGACATGCGCGGCCACGGCCAATCCGATTATCCCGATGATGCGAACGCCTACAGTGAAGCTCTGACTGTCGACGACATGGCGGCGATCCTCGATGCCGTCGGCGCGAAGCGCGCCATCATCGGCGGGCTGTCGCTCGGCGGCTACATGTCGCTCGCGTTCTATCGTACGCATCCAGAGCGCGCCCGCGCGCTGCTGATCATTGACACCGGTCCCGGCTTCAAGAAGGACGACGCCCGCGAGGCCTGGAACGCGCGGGCACTGGCCACCGCCGACAGGCTCGATCGCGAAGGCCTCGACGTCCTGAAATCGGCGACCCGCGAGCGCGCCGCGGCCACTCATCGCAACGCCAAGGGACTGGCGCTCGCCGCACGCGGCATGCTGACCCAGCGCGATGCCCGCGTGATCGAGCTCCTGCCCGACATCAAGGTGCCCTGCCTGGTCGTGGTCGGTGCCGACGACACGCCGTTCCTCGCCGCGTCCGATTACATGACCGCCAAAATCCCCCGCGCACAAAAGGTCGTGATCCCCTCGGCCGGTCACGCCGTCAACATCGATCAGCCCAAGGCTTTTGTTGACGCCATCGAGCCTTTCCTGAAGAACTTGCCGGCATAGGCCGGGCAATCAGGGATGCGGACCATGATGCGAGCGATATTGGCGGCGGGCGCAATGGCATCGCTGCTGTCGTCGGTGGCGCTGGCCGAACCATTCGGCGCGGTGCCGTCGCGCCAGCCCTTCGTCGCAACCTTGTCGAACAACATTCCGCTCGCCTTCGGCATGGATGCCGATCAGACCGCCCGCGCCCTCGGGCAGCCCCTGCAATATGTGCGCGGACGTCCCGGCAATGAGATCTACCTCGCTTTGCGCAACATCGGCGGCAGCGGCCTGATCCCCTACCGTCACCGCCTGTTCCTGCAATTCCGCCACGGACGGCTGGCGGGATGGAAGGAGGATTACGGCGAGAACTGGATGTGGGAATGAGGGCGGCGCTTCGTGGCGCAAAGTCATCAAATCTGCGCCGTTGTGCGTTGATGTTGCCCCATCGTCATGGCCGGGCTTGTCCCGGGCATGACGAGATTGTGGAACGAGCGAACTCCCTTTCGACGACCAACCAACAAGGACAACCCGCGTGGGACAAGACATCAAGCTGACGGCATCCGACAATTTCCAGCTCGGCGCCTATCGCGCTGATCCCGCAGGCCGCGCCAAGGGCGCGGTGGTGGTGATCCAGGAGATCTTTGGCGTCAATCACCACATCCGCTCGGTCTGCGACCGGCTCGCCGGGGAGGGCTATGTCGCGATCGCGCCGTCGATCTTCGACCGTACCGCGCCCAATTTCCAGTCGGGCTATTCGCCCGACGAGATCGCGGAGGCGCGCAAATTCGTCGCTAGTCCGGACTGGGCTGCGATGCTGCGCGACACGCAGGCGGCGATCGATGCGGTCCAAAGCGTTGGCCCGGTCGGCATCATCGGCTTTTGCCTAGGGGGCAGCATCGCCTTCGTCGCAGCGACGCGATTGACCGGCCTGAAAGCCGCGATCGGCTATTACGGCGGCGCGGTGGTGCGTTTTGCCGACGAGACGCCGAAAGTGCCGACGCAACTGCATTTCGGCGAGAAGGATGCCGGCATCCCCCTGACCGACGTCGAGACCATCAAGGCGAAGCGGCCGGATTTGGAGGTCTTCGTCTATGCGGGCGCGCAGCACGGCTTCCATTGCGACGAGCGTGCGAGCTACGACAAGACCAGCGCCGACATCGCCTGGCCGCGCAGCATGGCTTTCTTCGCGAAACATTTGAAGTAGCCATCGCTGTCATTCCGGGATGCGGCGCAAGGCGCAGGCCCGGAATCCATACTCCCGATCGTGGTTATGGATTCTCAGGTGCGCAATTGCGCACCGTACTTCGCGCTGCGCGCGCCCCGGAATGACGAGAAGAGAGAGCAGGAATCGGGTGGCTGCATCCTGCCGCCCGGCGATAGAGCTCGCCGGTCAAGCCAACTCACGCCGGGAAATCGCCATGCAGCAAACCGTCACGCACCTCGTCATCCGCAATCCGTTCGGAACCATGGATGTCCCCTCCCCCGATGATTCCGAAGTGATGGACTATGCCGCGACGGCCACGCTGGCCGGCGATGCGTCAGACAGCAATGCGGCGGCGTGGGCAGCGATCGCAGCACCATCAGATCCGATCGAGGGAATCTGGGCGAGCCGCTGGAACGGCGGCGCCGATCCGACCATTGCCGGCGATATGCCGGAGAAGTGGAAGCAGGGGCGCGCGGAGATCCGCATCGCGGGAAGCCGGATCTATCTGCGTTTCGACTGGGACAACGGCCGCCGGCACGGGCTGATCGACGCCGCGCGCGACGGCGCGGGACGCCTGGTCGGGAAATACATCAACCTGACCACGCCGGCGATCATGCGGCCATGGGTCGGTCTCGAGGTCGACGCTGCGCGGATCGACGGATGTTTTCCGAACGGGCGGCTGGATTTTCGAAGGTGAGCTAGAACCAGCGCTCGCCGACGAACACTGTGTCGCCGGGGTTCAAGGGGGTGCCGAGCGGCACCACGGCGCGCATGGAGCCGCCATTCTCGGTGTGCGTGATGGTGACCACGTCGCGCTTGGCGCGCGGCGAGAAGCCGCCGGCGATCGCGACCGCACTTTCGACCGTCATGTTCGGCACGTAGGGATACTGGCCGGGCGCCGTGACTTCTCCGAGAATGAAGAAGGGGCGATAGGCCTCGATCTCGACGGCGACCGAGGGCTCGCGGATGTAGCCGTTGCGCAGGCGCGCGGCGATCTCGCCGGCAAGAC
>NZ_JALBGZ010000432.1:0-5590 GCF_023006515.1 Bradyrhizobium sp. PRIMUS42 | reverse complement strand
ACGAGCGCCGCCGCCAACGCGAACGCGAGGCCGCCGAACGCGAAGCGCTGGAGGCCGCCGTGCACGAGCCCGATGAGCCCGTCGTCGACGACGAGAGCGATGACGGCGAAGGCGAGGGGCACAAGAAAAAGAAGAAAAAGAAACACAAGGACTAGTCGCGCGTCCGGGGCCCATCTGAGTAAGGGCTTAGCTCGCGATTTTCTGGGTCCCGGCTCTGCGTCGCACCGCCAACGCGCCGCGCCGCGTCCGGGACACGAACTCGGTTCAGGAAGCCGCCGAGGAATCATCTTTGCGCGGCAGCATGCCCATGCGCTCGAACTGCCAGCGCATGGCGCGATACCAGAGATAGCCGACCGCCGCGCCGCACAGAGCGAGGATGATCACGTTCGCGCTCGAGAACGAGCCGCTCCACCACATCATCCACGCCGTCCACAGCAGCGTGAAGATGATGGCACCTGCTTTCAGCGGAAGAAGGGGGCGGCTCATGATCGTGCTCCGGGCTGTCAAAATCCCGGCGAACATCATCACGCACCAAGAGGCCTTCTTCCGTGAGCCAGATCACGGAATGACTTTCTGCGATCGCTAGCCGAACCGTAGCCGTGAGCGTTCCCTCGCCCTTTCCGCCTCAATCTCGCGGTCGCGCGCCGGCGCATGGGTATGCAGCGAAGTCAGGAGGTTTCGTGCGGCCTCCGAGACCTCCGCCACCGCACGGTCGAACGCCGCCTCGTTGGCCTGCGACGGCTTGTTGAAACCGGACAGTTTGCGCACGAACTGGAGCGCGCTGGCGTGGATCTCATCCTCCGTCGCCGGCGGCTCGAAGTTGAACAGCGTCTTGATGTTGCGGCACATGCAGGGGTCTCTCCGGATATTTCCTTGAAGACGATCGGCGGAGCGGAAATCCTACATCCTTCTCCGCTCTTCTGCTAAGTTCCCCCGCAACGCGGGCGCCGACCATGAGCCGCAACGGGGGAGAGAAACATGGAAGCTTCCTACGCCGCATTGACGGCTGTCCTGCTGTCCTTTTCGACACCGATATGGGCCGCCGATTATCCGGCCCCCAAGCAGGGCGACTGGATCGCCAGGGATTTCAAATTCCACACCGGCGAGACCATGCCGGAACTGAAGCTGCATTACACCACCGTCGGTGAGCCCACCGGCCAGCCGGTGCTGGTGCTGCATGGAACGGGCGGCTCGGGCACCGGTATGCTGGGGCCTTCCTT
Organism: Bradyrhizobium sp. PRIMUS42; assembly: GCF_023006515.1. Lineage (NCBI taxonomy): Bacteria > Pseudomonadati > Pseudomonadota > Alphaproteobacteria > Hyphomicrobiales > Nitrobacteraceae > Bradyrhizobium > Bradyrhizobium sp. PRIMUS42. The sequence goes on along the minus strand of NZ_JALBGZ010000432.1, from coordinate 4,370 downwards.
CGGTGGTGAACTGTTCGGCCCGGGGCAACCGCTCGACGCCTCCAAATATTACATCATCATTCCCGACAATATCGGCCACGGCAAATCATCGAAGCCGTCGGACGGCATGAAGACGAGCTTTCCGAAATACAATTACGACGACATGGTCGAGGCGCAGTATCGCCTGGTGACGGAGGGCCTCGGCGTCAAGCATCTGCGGCTCGTCATCGGCAATTCGATGGGCGGCATGCAGACCTGGCTGTGGGGCGAGAAATATCCGAAGGCGATGGATGCGCTGATCCCGATGGCCTCGCAGCCGACCGAGATGGCCTCGCGCAACTGGATGATGCGTCGGATCATGCTCGACACCATCCGCAACGATCCCGACTACAACGGCGGCAATTACACCAGCCAGCCGCGCATGATGAAATATGCCCTCGCCGCCTACGGCATCGCGAGCATCGGCGGCACGCTGGCCTATCAGGCGCAGGCGCCGACGGCAGCGAAGGCCGACAAGATCGTCGACGACCGGCTGGCGACGCCGATCACGGCGGATGCCAACGACTTCGTCTATCAGTGGGAGTCCTCGCACGACTACAATGCCGGCGAGAAGCTGGAGGCCATCGAAGCGTCGCTGCTGCTGATCAATTCCGCCGACGACGAGCGCAACCCGCCCGAGACCGGCATCACGGACGCTGCGATGAAGCGGGTCAAGAACGGGCGCCTGTTCCTGATCCCGGCGAGCGCCGAGACGCGCGGTCATGGCACCACCGGCAATGCGAAATTCTATGGCGAGCAGGTGCGGCAGTTGCTTGAGACCACGCCGCAGCGCGCGATGTAGATCGCCGAGCGCGCCATCATATCGCAACGCATCATATGCGGCGCCTCGGCGCCGCATATTATTTGAGCATGCAATGCGCTGACAGCTCGGGCTTAATCGCGTCAACAATACGAATCGACGCGCGGGACAATCGCGCGCCACTGGCACGACGCGACGAGGAGGATCGCATGCACAGGCTCGCACTGTGCGTTTGGCTGGCCGCGCTGACGAGCGCCGCATTCGCGTTCGACAACGGACAATACGACCACGTCCCGCCCGACATCCGCGCCTGGTTCAAGAGCGTGATCGCGCCGAACGGCGTGCCCTGCTGCGACATCTCCGACGGCCATCGCACCGACTACGACGTGCGGAGTGGCGCCTATTGGGTGCCGATCGAGGGACAATGGATGGAGGTGCCCGAACGCGCCATCATCCGCGGCCAGGGCAATCCGGTCGGCCAGGCCGTCGTCTGGTACGTTCACCACCGCGGCGCCATCATCATCAGCTGCTTCGTGCCGGCGGACGCAGTCTAGCATGATGGATTTCGTTGGCTGAGGCGGCCCGATCGGGTAGCTTGTCGCAAAGCTGATGCGGAGGCACGCCGTTGACCGATCTTTGCGCCGAAGACCTCGCCACCATCTATGCCAAGCCGAGCCCGCGCGTGATCGCGAAGGCGCGTCCCGCGATCGACGCGCATGCGAAGAAATTCATCGAGATGTCGCCGTTCTGCGTGCTCGCGACATCGGGCGCGGACGGCAGCGTCGATGCCTCGCCGCGCGGCGGCAGTGTCGGCTTCGTCCACGTCGCAGGTCCCAACCAGATCTTGATGCCCGACCGTTCCGGCAACAACCGCATCGACAGTTTCCGCAACGTCGTCGAAGGCTCGGGCTTCGTGCATCTGCTGTTCTTCGTGCCGGGGATCGACGAGACGCTGCGCGTCGGCGGACGCGGCACGCTGTCGGCCGATCCGGATCTGCTCGCCTCTATGGTGGAGTTCGGCAAGCCGCCGCGCGCGGTGCTGAACGTCGCGGTCAGCGAAGTCTATTTCCACTGCGGCAAGGCGCTGATGCGCTCGAAGCTGTGGTCGCCCGAGAAGGTGCAGCGGTCGGTGATGCCGAGCATCGTGACGGTCATTCACGACCAGACTGGGCTTGGCGAACCGGCGAGCCAGGAGATCGTGGAAGAACTCTACAAGACGCAGCTGTAGGTGTAGCTGCAATCACAGTGTCGTCCCGGACAAGCGCGCCTTAAAGCGCGCGCCGATCCGGGACCCATAACCACAGGAAGTCGTTTGGCGAAGACCCGTGGTTAGCATCGCGCGCCACAACCACTCCCTGTGGTTATGGGTCCCGGCGTTCCGCCGGGACGACACCGAGTTTGTGGCAGCGCCAATGCGCCAATCTAGTGCCCCTCGCCCTCGAGCCCGCCGACGTGCTTCTGGGTGTAGAGCTCGAGGCCGATGCGGCCGATCAGGTCGAGCTGGGTTTCGAGGAAGTCGATGTGGTGCTCCTCGTCGCTCATCAGCTTCTCGAACAGGTCACGCGTGACGTAGTCCTTGACGCCGTGGCAGTAGGTGGCCGCTTCCTGGTAGAGCGCACGTGCGCTCATCTCGGCAGCGAGGTCGCACTCGATGATCTCCTTGACGTTCTGGCCGATGCGCAAGGGGTCGAGCACCTGCATGTTCGGGAAACCGTCGAAGAACAGGATGCGCGCGGTGAGCTTGTCGGCGTGCTCCATCTCCTCGATGGACTCCTTGCGCCAGACCTTGGCCATGTCGAGGAGGCCCCAATTGTCGAGGAAGCGGTAGTGCAGCCAGTACTGGTTGATCGCAGTCAGCTCGTGACGCAGTGCCTTGTTGAGATAGTCGATGACTTTTGCGTCGCCCTGCATGGTTCACTCCAGCTCTTGCAGTCCAAATCGGCCCTAAACCGAGTTTAGAATGCTTCTAAGTCAGTTTGCGAATGAGGGCAACCGGCTACGGAGACGCAGCCTGGGAAAAGCTCAGCCAAGCTGGCGAAAGGCCTTCAGCAGGCCGCGAGGGCGAATTGAGCGGGCTGCGCCGTCTCGTCATTGGCGGCCACGGTGTGGCTGTGCGGGCAGCCCGAGCAGCAGGACTGGGCGCAGGGGCCAAGCGCTTCGTCGATGATGGTCTTGATCGTCCGGGCGCAGCGGCCGCATTCGGCGCTACAGCCGAGGCACCCATAGACCTGCTTGGCATGGCGCACAGCGTCGTCGGACTCGGCGACGGCGGCGCGGATGTCGTCATCGCTCAGCACGTTACAGGAACAAACGATCATGGAAGCGGCAGGCCCTTCGGTGATGCGTCACCATCGATATTTAACGGGCCGGCCGGATGCAAAAGGAAAAAGCGGTATTTCAAGCTATTCCAAACTGGCCCCACCAGCAGCCTAGAACGGCTCCAAAACCCAGCGTTGCGCTGGATCAAGATTAGAGCGGATCTAGTCGCCGCCGCCCCCTCCACCACCGTCGCCGCCACCTCCGCAATCCCCGCTACTACCGCCGCTGTCACTGCTGGAACAGCTGCCCCCGTCGCTCGAGCTCCCCGAACCGCCGGAAAACCAGCTCCCCAGCGAGACGCCGTCACTCGTCCCCGTGTAGCTGTCGCCACCGCCATTACCGCCGTCGCCGCCGGCCGCGGCCCGCGAGCGGCGCTGGCTGCGGTTCTGAAGGTGCGCGATCCAGCCGTAGCCGATCGCGAAGACAACTCCAGCCGCGATCAATGCATTTATCACCGCATTGCCCATCGTCGCCTCCCAGGCCCATCTGTGCCTGATAACCATTGGTCGTGCCCGGCAAAGGGGCCGTTCATTGATCATTCAAACGAAGTATGGAACTCTGCTCCCAAAGAGTTCCCGCGTATTCCTACGAAAGGCCAAGCCCATGAAGAAGTTGCTCCTGGCGGTTACTGCCGTCGCCTCCTTGGCCTTTGCGGCCGCAACACCGGCCCATGCACAGCGCGGCGTCGCGGCGGGCGTGGCGGCCGGAATCATCGGCGGCGCCATTGTCGGCGGCGCGCTGGCCTCTCCGTATTATTACGGACCCGGCCCGGGCTATTACGAACCCGGCTATTACCCGCCCCGCTACTACGCGCCGGGTCCGGGCTATGTCTCCGATGGCTATTACGGTGGCGGCTGCGCCTGGCAGAAGCAGCGCTTCTGGGACGGCTACGGCTGGCGCGTCCGCCGCGTCAGAGTCTGCGGCTAAAGGCGTCGCGGGCGGTTCGTCTGGACCGCTTTACTACGGACGCGCCGTTCATCTCCGGGCCCGAAAAAGACCGCTTTTTCTCGTCACAGCTCCGTGTGCGTTTACCGTGGGTTGACCAATTGCGCGCTTCCTAGCTGCACGGCCAATTCCATCAGCGTGTGCGTGAACCTTTGAAACCCGGGCGCCTCTAACAAGAGGAACCCATCTCCCAGGAGAGCCCTGAGCATGAAGAAGACTCTAGTTGCCGCCCTCACGGTTGCGACGGTCGCCGGTTCGCTGGTAACCGCCACTCCGTCCGCCAAGGCCCATGACGGCGTCGGCGCCGGCATCGCGGCCGGCCTGATCG
>NZ_JALBGZ010000431.1:0-5601 GCF_023006515.1 Bradyrhizobium sp. PRIMUS42 | reverse complement strand
CGCTGAGCCCGCCCTGCGCGGCGACCGGCTCGACCTCCGCGAGGTTGATGCTGGGATCGCCGAACAGGCGCGCGACCGCAACCGACGCGGGTCTGGCATAGATCTCCTCGGGACGCGCGACCTGCACCAGACGGCCGTCGACCAGCACCGCGATCCGGTCGGCGATCGCCATCGCCTCGCGATAGTCCTGGGTGACGTAGAGGACTGCGGCCGAGCTCCGCCGCAGCAGGCTCGGCAATTCGAGCCGCATCTCGTAGCGCAGCTTGGCATCGACATTGCGCAAGGGATCGTCGAGCAGCAGCACATCCGGGTTGCCGATCAGGGCGCGCGCGAGCGCGGTGCGCTGCTTCTGCCCGTTCGACAATTCGCGCGGCCTGTGGCCGAGCACATGCTCGATCTTCAACAGCTGGCTGATCGACTTGACCCGGCTCGCCACCTCCGCGGCGCCCGTCTTGGCTGGCAGGCCGCTGGCGATGTTGTTCTGCGCGCTCATGTGGGGAAACAGGGCAAAGTTCTGGAAGGCCATGCCGATCCCGCGCTGCTCGGGCGGCGCGCCCACGATCGATCGACTGCCGACCAGGATGTCTCCCTCGTCCGGTTCGAACATGCCCGCGATCATGCGCAGGAGCACGGTCTTGCCGCTGCCGGACGGACCGAACACCGCGACGATTTCGCCGGGCTCGACCGCCAGCGAAAGATCCTCGGCGCAGCGGACCGGGCCGAACGACTTGCCGACGGCGTTGAGTTCAAGACGCGCCATGCTGTCAGCCTTTCACCGCACCGAGCGACAGGCCTTCGACCAGATAGCGCTGCGCGTACAGCGCGAGCAGTAGGGTCGGCGTGACCGAGAGCACGATCGCGGCTGCGATCTGGCCGTACTGAATGCCGGACGCCGTGACAAACGCCAGCGCACCCACGGTCACGGGCTGCTTGTCGGCCGAGGCCAGGATCAGTGCGAACACGAAATTGTTCCAGCAAAAGATGAAGGACAGCAGGCCGGCTGCCGCGATGCCAGGTCCTGCGAGCGGCACCGCGATCCGCGTGAATGCCTCGCGCCAGGTATGACCAGCGAGGCGATAGGCATGCTCGATGTCGGGGCTGATGTCCTCGAAATAGCCGCGCACGATCCACAGGATCAGCGGCAGCGCGATGAGCTGATAGACCCAGACGATGCCGAAATAGGTGTCGTTGAGGCCGAGCTGTTGGTAGTATAGCGACAGCGGCAACAGCACCAGCAGCGGCGGCGCGAAGCGGAACGACAGCAACGTGAAGGCGATGGTCTCGCCGAGCCGGAACTTGAACCGCGCAAAGGCGTAGGCCGCGGGCACGCCGAGCAGCAGGGCCAGCACCACGGCCGCGCTCGACAGCGCAAAGCTGTTCACGAGGTTGCGCATGAAGGATATTTCGAGATTGCCGGCAGCGGTCCGCAGCTGCCCCGAGATCAGGGCCTGGTAATTGGCCAGTGTCGGCTCGAACAGGATGTGCGGCGGAATCCGCAGGATTTGCTCGTTGGCCTGGAACGACATCAGGAATATCCAGACGATCGGAAACATGAAGAACACGAGCACGAGCGCGAGCGCCATACCGCGGAAGATGCGCCCTGCGAGATTGGAGTGATCCATCGCCGCCTCCCGTGCCTCACGCGTGGCCGTGGGCGCGCGCCCGCAGCCGCAGCCAGTTCTTGATGAAGATGTTCGACAGGATATTGGTGATCAGCCACAGGATCATCAGCAGTGCCGCCGAACGGCCGACATTGGTGTATTGGAAGAATTCGAGATAGGCCTGGACCTGGAACACCATCAGCCGGTCACCGGGACCGCCCTGCGTCATCGCATAGATGATGTCGAACTGCTGGATCGAATCCAGCAGGCGAAACAGCGACGCCGTGATGATGTAGGGCGCGAGCATCGGCAGCGTGATGCGGAAGAACACGAAGCTGGCCGGGACACCATCGAGCGCCGCGGCCTCGAACGGCTGCCGCGGCAGCGAGCGCAGGCCTGCCAGCAGCAGGATCATGATGAAGGGCGTGTAGACCCAGACGTCCACCAGCACCACCGTGAACAATGCGCTCGAAGGATCGGACGCCCATTTGAAGTCGTGCACGCCGAGCAGGCTGACGAGATAGGACAGGATGCCGAAGCTCGGGTTGGTCATGAGCTTCCACATCAGCGCCGCGATCGCGGGCGCCGTCATCAACGGCAGCAGCAGCGCGATGGACACCGCATTGTGAAAGCGCGTCGGACGCCGCAGCAGCAGGGCAATGCCGAGGCCGAGCAGGAGCTCGAGCACCACCGTCAAGGCGGTATAGGCGAGCGAGATGCGAAGCGTGTTCCAGAAGGCGGGATCGGAGAGAAAGTCGATGTAATTGTCGACCCCGATGAAGCCGCGCAGGTAAGGCAGGTTCAGCCGGTAGCGCTGGAGCGAATAGATCGCCGCCGTCACGAAGGGCACGAGGATGGCGATGCAGACCAGCAGGGCCGGCAGGCTCAGCAGATAGGGCAGCATGCGCCCGCGCAGCCTCGTGGTGCGGCGCGGCAGCACATTCGTCTGGGACAACTGGACCATGCTCATGATGATACGGGATCACGCATTGGCTTCAACATCGCCGGCTCGGATCGGATGGGCGTTCCGAACCGGCGGTTGGCGTGGCGCGGAGGAATGGGCGCCACGCAAGGCGTCGTAGGCGGCAAGCTCAGCCAAGGCCGTTCAACCAAGGCCTGCCTGCTTGAGCTGGCGGTTGATGCTGTCGGCGAGCTTGTCTAGTCCCTCGTCGATGCTGACCTCCTTGGCTACCATCTTCTGGAGCGAAGCCGCCCATTCCGTCGTCAGGTCGAAGAACAGCGGCTGGGCCGTGAAGTAGATCTTGGCACCCGGCGAGGACAGATCATGCTGCTCGAGATAGCCCGGATAGGACTTTGCGATCCGATCGCGGAATTCGCTGTCCTTCCAGACCGACGCGCGCACCGGATTGACGAAATCCATCTTGCGGGCGCCGAACAGATCGTGCTCGGTCGAGGCCGCCCATTGCATGAACAGCCAGGCCGCGTCCTTCTGCTTGGAGAAGCTGGAGAGCGCGAGCGACCAGATCCAGACGTTCGGCGTCGGCGCCTTGGCGGCCGGATTGGCCGCGAACGGCGCATAGCCGAGATTGCCCCTCTCCTTGTTCTCGCCGCCGTTCATGAAGTAACCGAGAATGTCGGCGTCGAAGATCATGCCGGAGGCGCCGGCGCCGAGATCGGTGCCGACCTGATACCAGGTGTAGGTCGACCAGTTCTTCGGCCCCGAGGTCTGGATCATCTTGACCCATTTCTCGTGAAACTCCTTGGAGGCCTTGGTGTTCATGGCGGCCTTCAGCTTGCCGCCCTCCATCACGAAATCCTTCTGGCCGAAATTCGAATAGGCCGAGAGGAAGCCGGGATGGATCGTGGCCCACGATCGCGAGCCGCGCACGCCGACGCCGTAAGGTCCGCCCGCATCCTTGGTGATCTTGGCGGCGACGTCGAGCAGTTCGTCGAGATTCTTCGGCGGCTTGGCGCCGACCTTGTCGAAGATGTTGCGATTGTAGGTGATGTTGTTGAGCTCATAGCCCCACGGGATGCACCATTGCTTGGCCTTGCCCGAGCCGAGCTCGGAGCCGGCAACGCCGTCCCAGGCCGTCGAGGAACGAAGGCCGGGCAGCACGTCGTCCCAGGCGAAGGCCGGGTTGGTCTTTGCGGGGTCCTTGATGTAGGCATTGAGATCCTCGATCCAGCCGGCCGGACCGTAGGTCCAGGTCATGTAGGCGCCGGTCATGAAGGCGTCGTACTGGTCCGATTTCGAGGACAGCGCCGCGGTGACCTTGTCGAAATAGACGTCCTCCGGGAAGATGTCGTACGCGACGTTCATTCCCGTCAGCGCCTTGAAGGCCTCGATATCGCCGATCATCGCATCAACATAGGGATGCTTGTTCAACAGCAGCTTGACCGTCTTGCCGCTATAGGCCTTCCAGTTGAAGTCCGCCGCCATGGCCCGCGACATTGCGGAGACATAGGCCGCGTTGGCAGCAACGCCGGCGATGCCGAGCTTGGCGGCGCCATCCAGCAGATCACGCCGGCTGATGCGTTTGGCAGCGTAGGACTCGAACAGATTCTTCTCGCGATCGTACATGGGTAACCTCCCGTTATGCGCGTTTACTTCCCTTCTGACGCTTATTCTCGGTCTTGTTGTTCTTGTCCTTGCCGGATGTCGCCTCCAGCTTGTCGGTTGCGAGGGCCTGGGCGGTCGCCTCGTCGATGATGAGACCGTGCAGGAGGCGGCTGCGCAGCACCGCGCGCAGCGCCGTCACCTTGGCGAGACCGCCGCCGATGGCGACGATGCGATGTTTCCTGAGATCCGCCCCCTCCATCGAGGTCGCACGCGCCGACAGGTCGATGTCCAGCAGCTCGCCGTTGGCGTTGAAGAAATGTCCGAGCAGGTCGGCGCAGGCGCCGGCGCGCTTCAATTCGACGACCTCGTCCGGCCTGATCATGCCGCTCGAGACGAGGAAGCCCTCGGCATGGATCTGTCCGATGCCGACGAACAGGAGCGAGGCCTTGCGCGCGAGCGCGAACACCTCCGCGATGCCGAATTGCTTCATCAACACCGCACGGTCGGCGACCGAATTGGCGAACACCGGCACCGGCAGGAGATAGGCCTCCGCCCCGGTGCGTTCCGCTAGCCGGTGAATGACGTCGAACGGATTGGCGGCGAATTTCCGCGTCAATCCGCCGAGCAGGGAGACGAATTGCACGCTGCGCGCCGGCGTCTGCGGCAACTGCTCGACCACCGCCGCGAGCGTGCGGCCATGCCCGACGCCGATGATCTTGTCCTCGCCGCGCTCGAGGTTCTGCCGCAGGAAGCTCGCGCCTTCGAGCGCCAGGGCCTTGAGTGGCAGCTCGCCCTCGCCGAGATCGGGCGCGACGCGGCAGAAGGCAAGGCCGTAGCGCTCGACCAGCGTGTTCTCCAGCGCGACGCATTCGGCCACAGGTCCTTCGACGAAGACGCGGATCATGCCCTCGCGGCTGGCACGCGCGATCAGCCGATGCGCCTTGGTACTCTGGATGTTGAGGCGGTCGGCGACTTCGGACTGGGTCAGCCCGGCGGCGAAATACAGCCACGCCGCGCGCGTTGCGAGCGACGCCTCACCGTCAACCATCGGCAGCCTGTGGGAAGGTATCGCCACGCCGGAAAAGCCCGCTTGCAATTTTCTTCATGTCTTGCAAAAAATTGCAGAGGCGGGTTGGAACGTCAATCCCCCAAATGTGCTGCAGTGCAATCTTGCCGCACACGCATCGCTCACGCTGTGGAGGTCGAATGACAGGCGTGTTCCTCGGCATCGATGTCGGAACGGGCGGCGTTCGCGCCTGCGCTCTCGATGCGCGCGGCGACAAGCTCGGCATGGAATCGGCGCCCCTTCCAGCGCCACGCCAGGATGGCCAAGCGATCGATCAGGATCCGGAACTCTGGTGGGATGCGACGGCGGCCGCGATCGGCAAGCTCGGCCGCATTGTCGATCTCGGGGCTGTCGAGTGCGTCAGCGTCGACGGCACGTCGGGCACGCTGCTGCTCATCGACGCCACAGGC
>NZ_JALBGZ010000430.1:0-5605 GCF_023006515.1 Bradyrhizobium sp. PRIMUS42 | reverse complement strand
AGCTGGCGCGGGAGCTCGGATTGAAGACCGGTGCGCCGCTGGTGCGGATCGAGGCGATCCGCCTCGCCGATCGCACGCCGATCTGCGTCTCCACCACCTGGCTGTCGGCCGTGCTGTTTCCCGACGCGGGCGCCGTGTTCGCAGCGACGCGCTCGATGACGAAACTGCTCGAACATTATGGCGTGCGCGACTATCGCCGCGGGGCGACCCGGATCACCGCCGGCATCGTCGACGCAACCGACGCGGCACGGCTGGATCTCGCGCTGGGACGGCCGATCCTGGTGGTCGATGCCACCGACCACGATCTGGAGGGCAAGCCGCTGATGACCAAGCATTCGCGGTTTGCCGCCGAGCGGGTGGAGTTTCTGGTGGAGTCGTAGGGCGCTCTTTCCAAGAAACGGGACGAGTGGGGTGGGCAAATCGTAGCGTGCCCACCACTTTGATCATGTCGGCGAAAATTCGTGGGCACGGCGCTAACGCGCCTTTGCCCACCCTACGACACCGTCACTTAGGCCACAGCGCGCCGCCCAATAATCGCAAAGCGCAGCTTGCCGGAGATAAAATCGATCGCGGCGACTGCGACCAGGATCATCAGGATCAGGAACGACACCTTCTGCCATTCCAGCACGCGGATCTGCTCGGCAAGCTGGAGGCCGATGCCGCCGGCGCCGACGATGCCGATGATGGTGGCCGAGCGCGTGTTGGATTCGATGAAATAGAGCACCTGGCCCGCGATCACGGGCAGGACCTGCGGCAACAGGCCAAAGCGGATCTCGTGCAGTGGGCTGCCGCCGGAGGCGCGGATGCCTTCGACCTGCTTCTGGTCGGCGCCCTCGATCGCCTCCGAGAACAGTTTTCCAAAGGCGCCGAAATCCGACACCGCGATGGCGAGCACGCCGGCGAACGGGCCCAGCCCGACGACGTTGATCCACACCAGCGCCCAGATCAGCGTGTCGACGCCGCGGATCGAATCCAGGACGCGGCGAACCGGAAAGCGCAGGAGCTTCGACGGCACCACGTTGCGTGCGGCGAGCAGGCTGACCGGAAGTGCGAACACGGCAGCCAGCGTCGTGCCGAGCAGCGCGATCGAGAGAGTCTCGCCGAGCGCCTTCAGGTAGATCGACAGCGAGGAGCCGGGATCGGGCGGGATCATCATCATGCTGATCCAGCCGAGCTGGCTGAGACCTGCGATGAATCGCGACGGCGAAAAATCGAGATCGACGAGGCCATAAACCAGGATCGCGAACGCCGCGACAAGCATCGCCGGCATGGCGAGACGCGCCGAGGCGGGCCGGTCGAATACATCGGGGTAGCGCGCGCGAAGCTCTCGCGTATCGATCTCGTGCGGCCCCGTCACGTACGCGCCTCCCCGCCGAACAGGCGGCCGCGCAGCCAGCCGGTGGTGATGTCGATGATGAAGACGGTGATGATGATGGTGAGCAGGATCGCGCTGACGTCCGAATAATAGAACTTGCGGATGGCGACGACGAGCTCCTGGCCGATGCCGCCGGCGCCGACGAAGCCCATCACGGAGGCTTCGCGGACGTTGATCTCGAAGCGCAGCAGCGCGTAGCTGGCATAGCCCGCGGTCACCTGCGGCACCACGGCGAAGCGCATGCAGGACAGCCAGCTCGCGCCGGTCGAGCGGATGCCCTCGACCGGCTTCATGTCGGCGTTCTCGACGATCTCCGAGAACAGCTTTCCGAGCGCGCCGGTAGAGTGGATCGCAATCGCGAGCACGCCCGCCATGGGTCCCAAACCAAAGGCGATCACGAAGATCAGCGCGAAGACGATGCCCGGAACGGTGCGGGCGAATTCGAGCAGGCGCCGCACGATGAAGCGCAACCAAGGTGCGGGCGAGGTGTTTTCGGCCGCGAAGAAGTTGAGGCAGAATGCCAAGGTCGCGCCGATCAGCGTGCCGACATAGCTGATGAGCAGGGTCTCGCCCAGCATCTTCAGCCATTTGCGCCAGCCCCACAGCCACTCGCCGACATCGGTCCAGACGCGTTGGCCGTTGTCGAGCGTGAGGATGCGGTCAAAATAGCTGATGAAGTTGCCGAAATAAGTGAAGAGCGTGCGCAAATTCACTTCGGCGCCGATCGCGGCGAGCAGCAACGCCGCGGCGAAGATCACGATCCCCGACAGCAGGCGGAGCCGCCTGCGCCCGACCGCCCGGCGATAGGCGGCGTTGAGCACGGCGAGCTGCTGCTCGGGAAGGATCGAAACCCCTGTCGTCATCGGCCTGAGATTAAGTCCGGTCAAAGAAAGAGCCGGGTCGATCGACCCGGCTCCAGTGGCATCGTCCCGATAGTCAGGACGCCTTCTTTTTACGCAGCGCGTCGACGAACTTGATCAGCTCGATCGTGCCATCCCAATCCTTGGTGGTGGCGGGATGAAAGCCCTTCTTCTGGCCGTCGGAGAGACGATCGAACGCGGCCTTGTCCTTGGCCGGCGCGTCGAAGAACGCTTTCGCGATGGCGGCCTTGGCGTCTTCCGGCAGCTCCGCATTGTAGGCATAGGGCCCGTTGATGATCGGCGCCGACTTGTGGATGATGCGGAAATCGTCCTTCTTCATCGCCGAGCCGTCGGCATTCTTCAGCATGCCCTTGGTCAGCATCTGCGCCAGCGTGGAATCGTCGTCGCTGGTCCACTGGTTGGCGGCGACGTCGACCGTGCCCTGCGACAGCGCCAGCATCGCGTTCTCGTGGCTGCCGGTGAAGACGACCTTGCCGAAATAGGTGTCGGCATCATGGATGCCCATCTTGTCCAGCTCGAAGCGCGGCACGTTGTTGCCGGAGGTCGAGTTCGGATCGACCAAGCCGAGATTCTTGCCCTTGAGGTCATCGATCTTCTTGTAGGCGCTGCTCGCCTTGACGAAGAATACCGAATAATAGCCGGTCGAGCCGTCGGCGTTGATGTCGTTGGCGAAGGCGTCGGTCTTGACGCCGGTCAGGCGGGCGCGGGCGAACGAGGCCGAGCCGTAGCTGGCGATGTGGATGTTGCCGGCGCGCTGGCCTTCGATGACAGCGGCGTAGTCATTGGCGATGCGCAGCGTGACCTTCACGCCCAGTTCCTTCGAGAGATAGCTCACGAACGGCGCCCAGCGCTCGGTGACGCCGGAGGCGTTCTCGGCCGGGACGACCGCAAAGGTCAACTCAGGATATTTGGCCTTCCAGTCGTCGGCGGAGGCGGAAGCCGTGAACGCGAGCGCGGCGGCGCCGGCAAGGACTAATCTGCGAGTGATCATGATACCCTCTTCATCGGTTGGGGGTCGGTTGACGCAAAGACTTGCACAAGAAACAGACGTCGCTCAGGCGGCTGCGGCCGTTCCGAGCGCGGGGACACCCGCGGGCGCCGGGACAGGCATGCCGCCCATGACCTCGGCGGCTTCGAGATCATAGAGCTCGCGCGCGACGTGGTCGGTCAGCGCGGACGGTGCCCCGTCGAACACCACGCGCCCCTGCGCCATGCCGATCAGGCGATCGCAATAACTGCGCGCCAGATCGAGCGAATGAAGGTTGCAGAGCACGGTGATGCCGAAATGCTTGTTGATGCGCAGCAACGCATCCATCACGATCTTGGTGTTGCGCGGATCGAGCGATGCGATCGGCTCGTCGGCAAGGATGATGTCGGGCTGCTGCACCAGCGCACGCGCGATCGCCACGCGCTGCTGCTGGCCGCCGGAGAGCTGGTCGGCGCGCTGGGCGGCGAGCGATGCGATGTCGAACTGTTCGAGTGCGGACATCGCCAGCGCCTTGTCCTGCTCCGGCCACACTTGCGACAGCGAGCGCCAGGCCGGCATCGTCGCAAGCCGTCCCATCAGGACGTTGGTGAGGACATCGAGCCGGCCGACCAGGTTGAACTGCTGGAAGATCATCGCCGAACGCGCCCGCCACTGCCGCAACTCCTTGCCACGCAGTGCGGTGACGTCGATGCCGTCGAACAGGATGCGCCCATCAGTCGGCGTCACCAGGCGGTTGATGCTCCGCAGCAGCGTCGACTTGCCGGCGCCGGACCGTCCGATCACACCGACGAACCCGCCGGGGGAAACTTGAAACGAGGCGTCGTCCACCGCGGCTTTTGCGCCGAAGCGACACGTCAGACCATCCACCACCAGCATGCAGGGCTCCAGATTAGCTGGAGCCCACCGCTAACGCCGACGCTTAACACTTGTGTGACACGGGCGTCGCAGTGCGGCGATCCTACACAGCTCATCCCCTGTCATCGCGGTGTCATGATGTCGTCATCAAGCCGCTCGAAGAGGAATGTCCGTCCTCTTAACTCCGGATGCAACATGGCCGCCAAAGCTCTTTCGGTCCAGCCGACCATCGATCCCTCGGCCAAGCTGCACGAGACCAGGCTCGGCGCCTATACCGAGGTCGGCGCGCGCACGATCCTGCATGACGTGGCGATGGGCGACTACTCCTACGTCGTTAATGACGCCCAGATCACCTACACCACCATCGGAAAGTTCTGCTCGATCGCGGCGATGACGCGGATCAATCCCGGCAACCATCCGATGCATCGCGCGACGCAGGCGCATTTCACCTATCGCTCCAGCGCCTATTTCGAAGGCGAGAGCGACGATGCCGAGTTCTTCGACTGGCGGCGCCAGCATCACGTCCATATCGGCCACGACGTCTGGATCGGCCACGGCGCGATCGTGCTGCCGGGCCGCAACATCGGCACCGGCGCGGTGATCGCGGCCGGCGCCATCGTCACCAAGGACGTGCCGGCCTACACCATCGTCGCCGGCAATCCGGCCCGCATCGTGCGGCGGCGGTTCTCGGAAGAAATCGCCGGACGGCTTGCGCGGCTGGCCTGGTGGGACTGGGATCACGACAAGTTGCGTGAAGCCCTGCCCGATTTCCGCAAGCTTGGGATTGAAGATTTCCTTGCGACATACGAAGCACGGGCGAGATCTCTCACCAATTCTCATGCCAGTTCCCTTGCCAGCAAACGAAGCGCGGTCGCGTGACAGACATTTTCCTTGAAGGCGGCCGGACCCTGATCGGCGCCGAGCTCGTCGAAACGTCATTGGCGGTGTCCGGACAGGACATCGCCGCGATGGACGCCTCTCGCGGCCGGGCGCGGCTGGCGATCGATGCGCGCAACCTGCTGGTGCTGCCCGGCATCGTCGATCTCCATGGCGATGCCTTCGAGCGGCAGATGATGCCGCGCGCCGGCGTCGACTTTCCGATCGACGTCGCGCTCGCCGACAGCGACCGCCAGGCGATCAGCAACGGCATCACCACCGTGTTTCACGCCACGACCTGTTCGTGGGAGCCGGGCCTGCGCAGCGCCGACAACGCGCGCGGGCTGATGGAGGCGATCGAGCGGCAGCGTCCGCAATTCGCCGCCGACACCCGCTTCCATCTGCGGCACGAGACCTACAATCTCGACGCCGAGGCCGAGATCAGCCAATGGCTCGCTGAGGGCCGCGTCGACCTGTTCGCCTTCAACGACCATATGGACGGCACCGTTGCCGACATGGCCAAGCCGCGCAAGCGCAACCGCATGGTTGAGCGCACTGGCCTGTCCAGCGAGGAATTCGACCGGCTGGTCGAACGCGTGGTCTCGCGCGCCGACGAGGTGCCCGCTTCGG
>NZ_JALBGZ010000042.1:0-20748 GCF_023006515.1 Bradyrhizobium sp. PRIMUS42 | reverse complement strand
GACGTCGTCACGCTGATCCAGAGCATCGCCGAGCAGACCAACCTGCTCGCGCTGAACGCGACCATCGAGGCCGCCCGCGCCGGCGATGCCGGCCGCGGCTTTGCCGTGGTTGCTTCCGAAGTGAAGTCGCTGGCGGGCCAGACCGCCAAGGCCACCACCGAAATCTCCGAGCAGATCACGGCGATCCAGACCGCCAGCGACGAGACCGTGGCCGCGATCCGCAACGTCGCCGACGTCATCGGCGAGATCGACCAGATCGGCACCGCGATTGCCGCGGCGATCGAGGAACAGGGCTCGGCCACCAAGGAGATCGCCCGCAGCGTCCAGGAGGCCGCCCGCGGCACCCAGGAGGTCAACACCAACATCTCCGGCGTGCAGCGTGCCGCCGACGATACGGGAGCCGCCGCCAGGGAAGTGCAGGTCGCCGCCGAGCAGCTCTCGACCCAGTCGCGCGATCTCGCCGGACAGTTCGACCGCTTCCTCGGCGAGGTCAGGGCGGCGTAAGAGCAGCTTCGTAGCCCGGATGGAGCGCAGCGAAATCCGGGATTTCTGACGTCATCGGCACCGCCCCGGATTGCGCTGCGCTCCATCCGGGCTACGGGACCGTCAATACGGCGGCGCTTTCCGCGCCCGCTGGGCCTTCCCGGCCTCAATCCACCATTGGAGATCATCCGCAAAGCGCGGGAACGAGCGCTCCAGTGCCTTGCCGCCCTCGCCGATCGGCTCGCCGTCCTCGGACAGGGTCTGCGCGATCGGGCCGACGCCGATGGTGCTCGAGACCACCACCATCCCCATCTCCGACAGCGTGCCATGCCAGGCGGTGGCGGCGCGCGCGCCCGAGAGCCGACCAGCCGAATAGCTCACGATTGCCGCCGGGCGCCAGAACCACTCTTCGAGGAAGTGATCGGTGAGATTCTTCAGGCCGGGCTGGATGCCCCAATTGTATTCGCCGGTGACGAAGACGAAGCCGTCGGCGCCGCGGATCTGTTCGGCCAGCTTCTCCAGCGCCTCGGGCGCCGAGCCTTTGGGATATTCCTTGTACATGCGGTCGAGCATCGGCAGGCCGATCGCCTTGGCGTCGATGAACTCGACGTCCTCGCCGCGGCCGCGCAGCCGATTGATGACGAAATTCGCAAGGCGGATGCCCATGCGGTCGGAACGATAGGAACCGTAGAGGACGAGAATGCGATTGCTCATAGCCGGACGGTAGCACGAAACCGGCGTTCGCCGCCCTCGATTTGTCGAGCTATCGCCCGCGTCCGCGGTCGAGCGTTCGCGACGGCGTCTCGCCGAACTGGACAGTCCGAGCTTGCGCGATCTCCTCGCCGTAGATCGGCTGCGAGAGGTCCTAAGCGAGCAGCGCGTGGATGTCCTGGAACATTCTGAAACTTCGCTCGTCGTTGGGCCGCAGGTTCCAGCGGGACAAGACGACGCTTTCGAAGGCATCGTCAACGTCTCCGAGCAGAGAGTCCTTCATCGCCGCGCCCTTCAATGCAAGCTCCGGTGCCTCGACCGGGTCGGACGCCTCCGTCAGCACCTCCCGAACCACGCTGCGCAGCCGTGCAAGCCCGCCGCTGACGTTTCAAAATCTTAAAGCTTGAGCGCGTGTGCGGCCACGCCAATACCCTCCAGGATAAATTCACCGTTGCAGGCGAGCGACTCGCCGCCGGCTACGAATTTCTCAAGGGGCATGACGGGATCTCGTCGGAGATTCTCGACGCCGTTCGCCATCATCACGAGTACCTCGACGGGAGCGGCTATCCCGATGCGCTCTGCGGCGAGAGCATTGGCGACATCGTGCGGATTCTGACGATCTCGGACATTTTCGCGGCGCTGATCGAGCATCGGCATTACAAGCCGACCATGCCGCGCGGGGAGGCCTACAACGTTCCTTGCGGGATGAAGACGAAGCTGGAAAAGGCGCTGGTCGACTCATTCAAGCAGGTCGCGCTCACGCGGTGAGCGCGGCAGACCCGTCTCGAACGCGGCCTAATGCGTAGCGCGATATCTGGCGCGGCGCGGAATGGAGCGGCAGGCCAGCCCTTCCGCCAGCAGCCTCATGTCCTCGCGTCTGCCGCTGCGAATCAGCCGGCCGAACTCTTCGGGTGTGAAAGGAAGACTTGGATCATCATCGATCGGGTGCCGCATTCGCGGACCGAATAACCGTCGAACCAGGCTAGCCAGCCGCCGCATGTCAATTCCCTCGCGCCAGCAACAAACCTCACAGTCTGCATATTGTTCCTCCCGCCCCTTCGAGATTGCAAGTGGCAGCAAGGAGTCCACACCAAAAATTTCCGCCAGAGAATAATCTCCTCTTCGTCCTGCTAATCGGCAAAACCCACGTAACGCACGAACTCTCCATTGTGCTCGCGGTCCGAGCGAACGGCGTTGGCAGCAAAGCCGTCGTCGGGGTAGCCCATCGCGACGCAGGTCATGATGACCTCGTCCTCCGGAATCTTCGCGACCTCACGCACGATGTCGGAGCGCATGATGCCCTGCCCGTTGATGACAGAGCCGAGGCCGCGATCCCACGCTGCGAGCACGATGCCGTAGCAGAGCGCCCCGAGATCGAAATGGCAGACCGCGCCGGGATCGAGTGCGCGGTCGTAGGTCAAGACCAGCGAGACCGGCGCGTCGAACTGGCGGAAGCCACGCAACACCCAATCCTGCCGCATCGGCTTGTCGTCGCGCGCGATCCCCATCGCGCCGAACAGTTTCTTGGCGACGTCGACCTGCCGCGTGCGGTGCACGCCCTGGTACTCGCCATGACTGATGATGTCGCGCTTGACCTTGGCCCCGCCGACCATCTCCTCCATGTTGCGGCGGCGCACCTCTTCGAGCGGCGTGCCGGTCAGCACGTGGACATGCCAGGGCTGGGTGTTCATCGACGATGGCGCGCGTTTGGCGCTCTCGATGATCGCCTCGATCACCGCGCGCGGCACCGGCTCGTTCTTGAAGCCACGCACGCTGCGGCGCGACTGGACCAGCGTTTCGAATTCCACTCGTGAACCTCCCTGCCCGCTCGTCCGGCGTTGCGGCACACTGCCCGTTGCCGATGCGGCGGGCAAAATCTATGCTACCCCGCAAGCAAGACCAAGAACCCTGGAGGAGCCGCTATGGCCGCGCCACTTGACCCCTTCATCGCCCAGATCATTCCGCTCATGCCGATGCGCGATCCCACGGTCATGACGCCACAGAGCGCCCGCGATTCCTTGCGCCAACTAGCTGCTTCGCGCGCCGCCATCCCGCCACCGCCTGTCGATAGCGTCCAGGACATCAAGGTGAAAGGCGGCGCCGGCCCGCTCGACGCACGTGTCTACCGCGTCGGCACCACGCCCGCGCCGACCGTGGTGTTCTTCCATGGCGGCGGCTGGGTGGCCGGCGACCTCGAAACCCACGACCGGCAGGGGCGCAACCTCGCGATCGAGACCGGCGCGGTCGTCGTCTCCGTCGATTATCGACGCCCGCCTGAAACGCGCTTCCCCGGCGCCTTCGACGACGCCTTCGCTGCGGTGAATGACATCTTCAACCGCGTCGCGGAATTTGGCGGCGACGTAAAACGCCTCGGCGTTGCCGGCGACAGCGCCGGCGGCAATCTTGCTGCGACCACGGCGATTGCCTGCCGCGATGCCGGCATCAAGCTCGCCGCACAACTGCTGGTCTATCCCGTGACCGACGTCCTCGGCGGCTATGCCGATGCGCGCGAGAACGCGCGCTATCCCTCGCGTGACGAGAATGCCGAGGGCTACTTCCTGACGCGTGCCACGATGGAATGGTTTTGCGGCCATTATCTCGCCGATCCCAGCCACGCTGCGGACTGGCGCGTCTCGCCGCTGCGCGCGGCATCTCTCGCGGGTGTCGCACCCGCAATCCTGACCACCGCCTGGTTCGATCCCCTGCGCGATGAAGGCGCGGCTTATGCGCGGGCGCTGGAGGCCGCCGGGGTGCGCGTGAAGCACCATGAGGGCCCCGGCCTGATCCACGGCTATTTCGGCATGGGCGATGCCTCAGACGTCGCGCGCGCCGAGGCGCAGCGCGCGCGGGCCGACTTCAAGGCGCTGCTGATGCGTGGCGCATAGGGCTTGCCACGAGGTGGGTCATCCGTAGCCCGGATGGAGCGCAGCGAAATCCGGGATTCCTGCCACGTGGGCGGTCGAGCGATGCGGTTGATCTGGCCCGGGATAACGCTGCGCTCCATCCGGGCTACAGGACTCACTCAACGCTACGCGCCGGCGTGTCCCCAGGTTTCGTTCCAATCGTGACCGGCGGCGTCGACGACGCGGCCGTCGGATTCAAAGAACTTGTTCGGCACCTGGAAGATCGCCAGGATCAGGGTCCGGACACCAGGCGGCGTGCCGCCTGCCGGCCTCGCGCCAGATGAATTCGCCGGCCTTGCAGGCGATCCCCTTGGCCGGCCCCTCCTTGTCGACGAGCGCGCCCTCGATGACGTAGCTCTGCTCGATGCCGACATGCTCGTGGTCTGGGAGCACCGATCCCGGCGCAAAGCGCATCAAGGCGGTCATCAGACCCGTGCGGCGGTCGAATAGCAGCGTCTTGGCCTCGCACCCCGGAAAGCGCGTTGTCTGCCATTCCATCTCTTGAGGCCGAACCAGGTGAGAGTGCTGGTCGGCGGCTTCCTGGTGTTTCGGGATCACGGCGTCCATCACGATGCTCCGTCCAGCTAAGCTGGCCAAGCCTAGCAGGCTGGCCCACTGCCGTCAGCGAGCACTGCAACAGGCTGCAGGCCGACCGAACTCCCACTGCAAAAATCGCCGGGCGGACCGCACGACAGGCCATGATCCTGCTTGATTGCGCCACGATTCCCGGCTCCAATCCGTCCGCCATTTCTGGTTTAGGGAGACACCCATGATGAAGCGGATTTTCCTGGCTGCGATCGTCGCCACCTTTGCGGCGGGCTCGGCCTTCGCGCAAGAAACCTGCGAGAGCAAGGCCGTCGGCAAGGACGGCAAGCCGCTGGCCGGCGCCGCCAAGACCTCGTTCCTGAAGAAGTGCAAGGCCGACGCCTGCACGCCCAAGGCCGTCAGCGCCGACGGTAAGCCGCTCGCCGGCGCCGCCAAGAACAGTTTTATGAAGAAGTGCGAAGTCGGCGCGTAAGGCGCTGCTTCCTTAGCGAACAATCGCTCCACGAACTCGTCATGCCCGGGCTTGTCCCGGCCATGACGGAGGGAGTTAGTCCCGCCTGAACCGATAATCGAACGCCCCGCCGAGCGGCTTGATCCATCCTACCGTCGGCGCCGGAAAATGCACCGGCAGGATCAGCGTGTCGGTGTCCGCCACGGACCCGAAGAATTTTCGCCGCGAGACCGCCGACTGCTTCGGATCCCAATCGGGCCTCGCCGACCAATCCGGCTCGCGGCATTGAATCTGGTGGTGCATGAGATCACCCGCGACCACCGCGCGCTGGCCTTTCGAAAAGATGTTCACGCAGCAATGACAGGGCGAATGCCCCGGCGTCGGCGTCAGCGTGACGGTGTCGTCGAGCGCGTAGTCGTCGTCGACCAGCAGCGCCTGCCCCGCTTCCACGATAGGCAGACAATTGTCCCGAAACACGGTGCCGGGCGGATTGCTCCCCTTGGCGTGCTCGGCCTCCCAGGCAGCGTATTCGAGCTTGTGGAAGACGTATTTTGCGTTCGGAAACGTCGGCACCCAGCGGCCGTCGCGCAAGGTCGTGTTCCAGCCGGTGTGGTCGATATGCAGATGCGTGCAGAACACGTAGTCGATCTGCTCGAAAGAGATGCCGAGCGCGAACAATTCGTTGCGCCAGCGCTCCTTGCCGGGGAAATCGAACGGCGGCGGATGGCCCTTGTCCTCGCCGGTGCAGGTGTCGACCAAAATGGTGTAGCGCGGCGTGCGCACCACGAAGGTCTGATAGGTGATCACCATCATGCCGCGCGCGGCGTCGAACACCTCCGGCTCCATCGTCGGCAGATGGCGAGCGAACACGGCCTCGTCATAGGCAGGGAAGAAATCCTGCGGCCGGCGCCACGGCCCCTCCCGCTCGATCACCGCATCGATGGTGATGTCGCCGATCCGCAGTTGCTTCATGATTGTTTCGCTCCCTTTTTGCAAAAGCGTAGCGAACGGAGTTAGGGCATTCAAGGTGCTGGGCGCAGCGGCCTCTCATGCGCGGCGTGCCGCAAATCAACCTCAAATACCGGAGATGTTGATCGTGGAATGAGGAATGTCTGGTGGGCAGGAAACTGAGAGTGATCACGGCAATCATGGTTGCCGTCGCAGCTGGCGTCTATTTCAACAACACCAGTCTTCTGGCCCTGCATCAGAGCGGCAAGCCGGTGCTGCTCGCCCATCGCGGCATGGCACAACGCTTCGACGAGCGCGACCTGAAGAACGATACCTGCACGGCCACGCGGATGTTGCCGCCGACGCACGATTATCTGGAAAATACGCTGCGTTCGATGCGCGCAAGCTTCGATACCGGCGCCGATGTCGTCGAGCTCGACGTGCACCCGACCACCGACGGCGAATTCGCCGTTTTCCACGACTGGACGCTCGACTGCCGGACCGACGGCCACGGCGTCACGCGCGCGCAGAGCATGGCAAAGCTGAAGACGCTCGACGTCGGCTACGGCTACACCGCCGACGGCGGCAAGACATTCCCGTTCCGCGGCAAGGGCGTCGGGATGATGCCGACATTGTCGGAGGTACTCGCCACCTTCCCCGACAAGAAGCTCCTCATCAATGTGAAGAGCCGCGACCCAGACGAAGGCGAAAAGCTCGCCGGCTTGCTGAACGCGCAGCCGGCCGAGCGGCGCCGGATGGTCATGGTCTATGGCGGCGACGAGCCGATCGACGCGATCCGTCGCCTCACCCCGGATGTCCGCACGATCTCACGCGGGGCCATTCGAAGCTGCGTGATCCGCTATATCGGCTATGGCTGGACCGGCCGGGTCCCGGCGGCCTGCCGCAACGCGATGGTGCTGGTACCGATCAACGCCGCGCCTTGGCTATGGGGCTGGCCCGATCGTTTCCTCGCACGGATGAACAGCGCCAACAGCGCCGTGTTCGTGCTCGGTCCCTACAGTGGCGGCGAGTTCTCCGCCGGCATCGATACGCCGGACGCGTTCGCGCGGCTGCCGCAAGGCTATTCCGGCGGCATCTGGACCAACGAGATCGAGGCGATCGCCAAGATCGCGGGCAAGAGCAGCGATTAGCTCCGCAGCCCCGGCGCCTCCTGCCCGGTCCGCGCGACGTACTCCGTGTAGCCGCCGCCGAACTGGTGGATGCCCTCCGGCGTCAGCTCCAGCACGCGGTTCGACAGCGTCGCCAGGAAATGCCGGTCATGCGAGACGAACAGCATGGTGCCTTCGAAATCCGACAGCGCCGTGATCAGCATTTCCTTGGTGGCGAGATCGAGATGGTTGGTCGGCTCGTCCAGCACCAGGAAGTTCGGCGGATCGAACAGCATCTTCGCCATCACCAGCCGCGCCTTCTCGCCGCCCGACAGCACCCGGCAGCGCTTCTCGACGTCGTCGCCGGAGAAGCCGAAGCAGCCGGCGAGCGCGCGCAAGGATCCCTGCCCCGCCGTCGGAAACTGATCCTCCAGCGACTGGAACACGGTGCGCTCGCCGTCGAGCAAATCCATCGCGTGCTGGGCGAAATAGCCCATCTTGACGCTGCCGCCGACCGCCACCGTGCCCTCATCAGGCTCACTCGCGCCCGCGACGAGCTTGAGCAGCGTCGACTTGCCGGCGCCGTTGACGCCCATCACGCACCAGCGCTCCCTGCGACGGATCATGAAATCGAGCCCGTCATAGATGCGCTTTGAGCCGTAACCCTTGTGCACGTTCTTGAGCGCCACGACGTCCTCGCCCGAGCGCGGCGCCGGCGGGAAGTCGAACGCCACGCTCTGGCGCCGGCGCGGCGGCTCGACGCGCTCGATCTTGTCGAGCTTCTTGACCCGGCTCTGCACCTGAGCTGCGTGAGAGGCGCGCGCCTTGAAGCGCTCGATGAACTTGATCTCCTTGGCGAGCATGGCCTGCTGGCGCTCGAACTGGGCCTGCTGCTGCTTCTCGTTCTGCGCGCGCTGCTGCTCGTAGAATTCGTAGTCGCCGGTGTAGGTCGTGAGCGAGCCGGAATCGATCTCGATCACCTTGGAGATCACGCGGTTGATGAACTCGCGGTCATGCGAGGTCATCAGCAGCGTGCCTTCGTAGTCGTGCAGGAATTTTTCCAGCCAGATCAGGCTTTCTAGGTCGAGATGGTTGCTCGGCTCGTCGAGCAGCATGACGTCGGGGCGCATCAGGAGAATGCGGGCCAGTGCCACGCGCATCTTCCAGCCGCCGGAGAGTTTTCCGACGTCGCCGTCCATCATCTCCTGGCTGAAGCCGAGACCGGACAGCGCCTCGCGCGCGCGGCCGTCCAACGCGTAGCCGTCGAGTTCCTCGAAGCGGTGCTGCACCTCGCCGTAACGGGTGATGATCTCGTCCATCTGGTCGGCCTTGTCAGGATCGGCCATGGCGGCCTCGAGCTCGCGCAGCTCGGCTGCGACCTCGCTGACGGGACCTGCGCCGTTCATCACCTCGGCGACGGCGCTGTGGCCGCTCATCTCGCCGACGTCCTGGTTGAAATAGCCGATGGTGATGCCGCGGTCGGTCGAAACCTGCCCCTCGTCGGGCAGTTCCTCGCCGGCGATCATCCGGAACAATGTGGTCTTGCCCGCACCGTTCGGCCCGACGAGGCCGATCTTCTCGCCCTTGTTCAGGGCGGCGGAGGCTTCGATGAACAGGATCTGGTGGCCGGCTTGCTTGCTGACGTTGTCGAGGCGGATCATGAGGTCTTTTTTGGGGATTTTTGCGTTGCAGCGTCATAGGCCATGCCGCCCCCAAGGGGAAGCCCGGCGGGTACGGAATTCCGCCGTTGTCGTCTGCACGGAGCCGCGTGGCCGGTCGATGCCGGAGCCATCAGGCACCGAAGGCCGCAAGACCTGCCGAGGCGGCTTGCGCATCCTGGGTCGACTGCATGCCCGAAACTCCGATCGCCCCGATCACCCTGCCGTCGCGCAGAATCGGAAGGCCACCCTCCAGAGGCGTCAGGTTGGTCATGCCAAGCAGCCGCCAGTGAAGGCCACCCTCCGCCAGCGCGGATTCGAATGCGCCGGTCGGCCGCCTGAAGTCGACGGCTGTCTTCGCCTTCTGCTGCGCCACGAGCACACTGCCATGCTGCGCCTGATCGAGGCGATACAACAGGACGAGATGGCCGCCGCTGTCGGTGACGGCGATCACCATGGGCCAGCCGTGACGCTCCGCCTCGGCACGCGCCGCATCGGCCACGCGCGTCGCCTCGTCGAGCGTGATCGGGTCGCCATAGAGAGGGGTCAAAGCCGCCAGAGGGGCTTTTGCCGCGCGATTGTCTGGTTTCGTCATGGAATGGTCCTCCTCATTGCAGGCCCATTCACAACACATCACACTTGTGATGATAATAACCGCAAATGTGGATAGATTATCTCACTTTTCGGGAGATCCTAGCTGGCCTCACTTGCTGATTACGCGGTATTTCTGGCCATCATTGACGAGGGCAGCCTGACGTCCGCGGCAACGAGTCTCGGTCGATCGCTGCAGTCGGTCAGCCGTTCGCTTGCGCGACTTGAACGCGATCTTGGCATGGAGCTGGTCTCGCGAACGACGCGGCGCCTGCATCCGACACAAGCGGGCCTCGAATTTGCCGGCCGCATACGCTTCGCGCTCACGACCATCGACGCTGCGCGTGAAGACCTGCTTGCCAGCGACCGGCGGCTTGCCGGCACCATCCGCGTGGGCACGTCGAGCCTGTTCGGCCCTGACTATGTGACTCCCATCCTGAGTCAATTCCTCACGCGGAATCCGGAGATCGATCTCGAACTTGTGCTGTCCGACGAGCGTGTCGATCTCGTCGCCGAGAAGCTCGATTTTGCCGTTCGCATCGGCAACCTGCCGGACTCGAATTTGCGGATTCGGCAGCTCGGTGGACTGAGCTGGGCCGTGTTCGCTTCACCGGCCTATCTCACCGCTCATGGTCGTCCCGAGAATCCGCGAGACCTTTCCGGCCACGAGTGCGTGTTGCGCGCGAGCGATGACGACCGATGGGCCTTCGGTGACAAGAGGCGGCGCGTCGAAGTTCATGGACGATTTCGATCGGAAAGTGCAGCAGCGCGCAACGCGGCCGTCGCGTCCGGTCTTGGCATCGGGCTCGCTCCGCTCTGGCAGGTTCGCAGGCTCATCGATCAGGGGATCGTCGAGCAAATCCTCGTCGGCCACGAGCCGCCGCCTATCCCGCTGCAGATTGTCTGGCCCAAGCGAGGAGCGGGCGCGACGCCTCGACGGGTACGCGCCGCCATCGAATTCCTCGTCGCACGGCTGTCCGCCCTGCGGATATGACCTCTTGCAGCGACGCCCGCCCCTGCGTCGCCTGGCATGACCAAGAGTCTTCCGTCGCTTCGGTCGGAGCGTCGACTCGTTCTGCGAAAAATACTTCGGCGTGAGGCCGCACGCCTCGCAGGGCACGACATTACGCACCAAGGCGCGATGACAACATTGCGGCGAAACCGCACAGTGCTGCGCAACGCGAAGTATCGAGCGTGCCGAATCGTTTTGGATGGAACGTGTCAAACAGCGGCTCGACGTGCTGAACAAAGAGAAAGGCACATGTGCCGCCGCGCAGCTGCAGGCGACATCCTGTCGCTCCCATCGGGCCATGCGCCAGCTTGACGTGAATGTGAGCCGCAATTTGACTGGACATGGTTATAGTTCGGATTGCCCACAGTGGAACAACGGATGGCGGCCGGCAAATGCGACGCCACTCCGCCACCTGCCAATGACACCGGACGCGCGAGATAAGTGGCTGGCGGGCGATCGCGCTCTGCGGCTTCTACTCAACGCTCTCGCGGCCGCACTTGTCGCTGCGATCGGCATTCCCCACTGGATATGAACCGCTCCATTGCAGAGCGGGTGCCTCGCGAGTGGTTCCAGGCAGGATAGCGGCTTCTCACTCGGACATCACAACGCTGACCAATCTAGCGGTGGAGATATCTATCTGCCTCGGCTAAGCAATCGGGCCAGCGAAACATATCCTCCACCTTGCAGTTTGGGCAGCGAACGCGATGTTCCTCCTTGCCGTTCTCATTCTTCCTTTCGTCGGAAGTTTTATTGCGGCTCTCTTGCGGGTCAATGCGCGCAATGCCGAGGCGTGGCTCGCCGGAGGCGTCGCACTTGCTGCCTTTGTCCTCACAGCCACGGCTTATCCAGGCGTGACGAATGGCGGCGTCATCGGGTGGCGGACGGAGTGGGTTGCCGAGGTCGGACTCGAGTTTGTGCTGAGACTTGACGGCTTCGCATGGGCCTTCGCCATGCTGGTCACCGGAATCGGCTTTCTGGTGGTGCTGTATACCCGCTATTACATGTCGCCCAGCGATCCCGTTCCGCGCTTCTTTTCCCTCCTGCTCGCGTTCATGGGGGCCATGCTGGGGATCGTGCTTTCCGGCAATCTGCTGCAGCTGGTGTTCTTCTGGGAGCTAACCAGCTTGTTTTCATTTTTGCTGATCAGCTACTGGCATCATAATTCGGCTGCAAGGGACGGCGCGCGAATGGCGCTGGTGATCACCTCGACGGGTGGACTTTGCCTGTTCGCCGGCGTGCTGCTGATCGGTCACATCGTCGGCAGCTATGACCTGGACAAGGTGTTGGCTTCCGGAGACGCGATCCGCTCGCATGCGCTTTACGTCCCCGCACTCGTGCTGATCCTGCTCGGAGCCCTGACCAAGAGCGCCCAGTTTCCGTTTCATTTCTGGCTGCCGCACGCGATGGCGGCTCCAACACCCGTATCCGCATATCTCCATTCAGCAACCATGGTGAAGGCCGGGGTGTTCCTTTTGGTCAGGCTCTGGCCGGCTCTCGGTGGAACGAACGAGTGGTTGTGGCTGGTAGGATCGGCCGGCTTGATCACGTTTCTCCTGGGCGCGTTTCTCGCCGTGTTCCAGCAGGATTTGAAGGGGCTTCTGGCCTACTCGACGATCAGCCATCTCGGCTTGATCACGCTCCTGACCGGCCTCGATACTCCGTTTGGGCAGATCGCGGCCATCTTCCACATCATGAACCATGCCACATTCAAGGCATCGCTTTTCATGGCCGCGGGCATCATCGATCACGAAACCGGCACGCGCGACATTCGCCGCTTGAGCGGTCTATGGACGTTCATGCCGATCACGGCGACCTTGGCCATGGTCGCCGCCGGCTCGATGGCGGGTGTGCCGTTGCTGAACGGATTCCTCTCCAAGGAAATGTTCTTCGCCGAAACCATCGAGATGCACGACAACTCGCTCGTCGATCAAGCGCTTCCCTATATCGTCACCGCCGCGAGCACTTTCAGCGTTGCCTATTCGTTGCGGTTCATTCGCGACGTGTTCTTCGGCCCCGCTCCGGTCGGCCTTCCACGCACGCCTCACGAGCCCCCGCTCCTGATGCGATTTCCGGCCGAGCTTCTCGTGCTCGCATGTGTCGTCGTCGGTATCGCCCCCTCGTTAACCGTTGCACCCATTCTCGATACTGCAGCTCAGGCCGTTCTCGGCTCCAAGATGCCGGAATACAGTCTGAGCATATGGCATGGCTTTACCCCCGAGCTGCTGATGAGCATCCTCGCGATGGTCGGTGGGGTGGCCGTCTATGCGATGCTGCGCTCCTACCTGCTCACCCACGAGGGACCACCCTTGCTCAGCCGCTTCAGCGGCAAGCAGATTTTTGATTGGATGATGGTGGCATTGTCCTGGCGCCTCGCACGATGGCTTGCGAGCAATCTCGGGACGAGACATCTCCAGCCACAGCTGAGGGTCCTGGCTGGCACAGCGTTCCTCGCTGCTCTGCTGCCCCTCTATTCACGCGGCATCATGCTGGCGAACCCTCTGGGCCCCGAATTCGACCTCGTCTTTGGATTGCTTTGGGCGGTAGGCGGCGCTTGCGCCATCGGCGCTGCGGTCCAGGCGAAATACCATCGCGTCGTCGCGCTGATACTACTCGGGACCGCTGGTCTCGTGACCTGCGTCAGCTTCGTGTGGCTGTCCGCTCCCGATGTTGCTCTGACGCAGATCGTCGTCGAGACGGTCACGACGGTCCTCCTCTTGCTCGGCTTGCGATGGTTGCCGAAACGCGTTTCGCCAGCCAACTCGGACAAGGCAGCCGGCAGGATTCGATGGCATCGCGTCCGTGACTTTGTCATCGCGCTCCTCGTCGGGATCGGGCTGGCCACGCTCGCGCTGGCGGCCATGCAGCTCCCGGATACCGATAGCATCTCGCGATACTTCGTCGAGAACGCGTATTCGAAGGGTGGCGGAACCAACGTGGTCAACGTCATCCTGGTGGACTTCCGCGGGTTCGATACGTTGGGTGAGATCACGGTGCTTGCGGTCGTTGCACTGACCGTCTACGCGCTCTTGCGCCGCTTCCGTCCGGCGCCCGAGAGCATTCCCGTCCCCGAACAGCAGCATGCTCAGGATACCCACGACGAGGCGCATCCAGATCGACAGAAGGGAGACACCAAGAGAGATACGACGGCCACTGCCGCGCTGATGATGGGGCTGCTGTTTCCGGTGATCGGCGTCGTGGCGATCTTCCTGCTGTTGCGCGGGCATGACCTTCCCGGCGGAGGCTTCGTGGCCGGCGTCGCAATGGCGACCGCGTTCATCCTGCAGTACATGGCTCGCGGCACGATATGGGTGGAAGCCCGTCTCCACGTCTTGCCGGTGCGTTGGATGGGCTTCGGGCTCCTGCTGGCAGGGTCTACGGGAGCCGCCGCCTGCGTTGTCCAATACCCCTTCCTGACCTCCTACTTTGCCTATGCCGAGCTGCCTCTGGTCGGCCGCGTTCCCATGGCCAGCGCCTTCCTCTTCGACATCGGCGTGTTCTCGCTCGTGGTCGGCGCCACGGTGCTGATGCTCATCGCGATCGCGCATCAATCGTTGCGCCGTTATGGAGTTCCACTCCAGACCGGCCAACGCCTGGCGGGTGAGCGGTCTAAGGAGGAACTGGTCTGATGGAGATCGTGCTGGCGGTTGGTATCGGTACACTTGCGGCGTCCGGCGTGTGGCTCATTCTCAGGCCGCGCACGTTTCAGGTCATCATCGGACTGTCGCTGCTCTCTTACGCCGTCAATCTCTTCATCGTGGCCATGGGACGCGTGCGGACCGGGGCTCCGGTGCTCATCGCAAAGGAGATCGGAGATGCCTCAAAGTATGCTGATCCGCTCCCGCAGGCCCTCGTCCTGACTGCGATCGTCATCAGCTTTGCGACCACCGCGCTGTTCCTGGTGGTCCTCCTCGCATCGCGCGGCCTGGCACGGACCGATCATGTGGACGGTCAGGAGCCGGAAGCGTGAGCGGCGCTGCGGGTCTGATCATCGCGCCAATCATCCTGCCGCTGCTGGCAGGTGCCGGCATGCTGCTGCTCAACGGAGAAAGGCACCGGGCCATCGTGGCCGGCCTCAACATCGCCGGAACCGTTGCACTCGTTTGCATCGCGGTGATCTTGCTCGGAATGTCCGATGCAGGAACCAGTATCGTCTATCGCTTGGGCAATTGGCCTGCTCCCTTCGGAATAGTCCTCGTTCTCGATCGGCTGTCCGCTCTCATGCTGCTCCTGACCAACGTCCTGGCGTTGGCCTCGGCTGTGTTCTCTCTTGCCCGTTGGCACCGAGCGGGTGCGCATTTCCATTCCTTGTTTCAGTTCCTCCTGATGGGCCTCAACGGCGCCTTTCTCACGGGCGATCTCTTCAACCTGTTCGTCTTCTTCGAACTATTGCTGGCGGCATCGTATGGCCTTCTGCTGCACGGCTCCGGCCTTGCACGGGTGAAGGCGGGGCTGCATTACATCGTCGTGAACCTGGCGGCCTCGCTGCTGTTTCTGATCGGGGTCAGCCTGATCTACGGCGTCACCGGGACGCTCAACATGGCAGATCTTGCGGCGCGGATGCCGCAGATCGCTGCGGAGAGCCGCGGCCTGCTCGAAGCCGGCGCCGGCGTGCTGGCCGTCGCCTTCCTGCTCAAGGCCGGAATGTGGCCCCTGAGCTTCTGGCTGCCGACGGCCTATGCAGCCGCAAGTCCGCCGGTGGCGTCGATCTTCGCGATCATGACGAAGGTCGGCGTGTACATCGTGCTTCGACTATCGCTGTTGCTTTTCGGCGAGGGCACCGGCGCATCGGCCGGCTTCGGCAGCGACTGGTTGTTGTGGGGTGGATTGGCAACGATCGTCTTCGGTGCGATCGGCACATTGGCGTCGCAGGACACCGCCCGGCTCGGCGGCTTTTCGGTGCTCGTATCCTCCGGTACCTTGCTCGCCGCGACGGGGATGGGACAAGTCGGCGTCACCAGTGGTGCGCTTTTCTACCTCGTCAGCTCGACGCTCGGCATCAGCGCGTTTTTCCTTCTCGTCGAACTCATCGAGCGAGGCCGCGAACCTGGAGCGGACGTGATCGCCGTCACCCGGGAAGCCTATGGAGAAGAAGAAGACGAGACTGAGGAAGCGGAAGAGGATGTCGGCATCGCCATCGTAGCGACGATGGGGTTGCTCGGCGTCGCTTTCATCGGCTGCGCCCTGGTGATCGCCGGGCTCCCGCCGCTGTCCGGATTCATCGCCAAATTCGCGCTGCTCGCTGCGGCTCTCAACCCAGCAGACGCGCATCGGAGCGGTGCCGTTCCCGGCAGCGGATGGGCGCTTCTCGTGGTGCTGATCCTGTCCGGTTTCGCGACATTGATTGCGATGGCACGCGCGGGAATCCGCATCTTCTGGGCCTCGCCCGATCGCACCGTGCCGCGCGTGCGCGTGATCGAGATGGCGCCGGTCATGTTCCTGCTGATCGTTTGCGCTGCCCAAACGGTCATGGCCGGTCCCGTGATCCGTTTCATGCAGGCCACGGCGCAATCCTTGCACGCGCCGGCCGGCTACGTCGGCGACGTCCTGGAGACCGGCGCCCCAGGCAGCCGAAAGGCGGACGGCAAATGACACGCTTCCTGCCCTTTCCAATCGTAAGCTTCTGCCTGCTCGCACTATGGCTGCTGCTCAATCAAGCCGCCACGTTCGGACACATCCTCCTCGGCTGTGTCATCGCACTCGTCGGCGGCCGGATTCTCACCGTGCTGGAGTTACCGGACACGCGCCTTAGACGACCCGGCCTCATGCTGCGACTGTTGGGACTGGTGGCGGTCGACATTTTCCGCTCAAATCTTGCGGTTGGGCAGATCGTTCTCGGTTTCGGACGGCGAGACCGAAGGTCGGGGTTCGTGAACGTTCCTCTCGACATGCGCAATCCGTACGGGCTGGCCTGGTTGGCTTGCATCATTACATCGACCCCCGGCACGCTGTGGGTGAACTTCGATGCTCAGAAAGGTTCATTGATGATCCATGTTCTGGACCTCGTCGATGAAGGCGAGTGGATCCGCACCATCAAGGACCGCTACGAACGCCATCTGCTGGAGATATTCGAATGAGCCAGCTCGTGCTGTTCTACTCGCTCGTTGCCGCGCAGGTCCTCCTGGGATTTGCTATCGGCTGCGGTGCTTTCCGCATCTTTCTCGGGCCACGGGCACAGGATCGCGTCCTGGGCTTCGACACATTGTCCGTGAACGCGATGTTGCTGCTTCTGACGTTCGGGATCCGATCCGGCGAAACGCTCTATTTCGAGGCGGCTTTGGCCATGGCGGTCTTCGGTTTCGTCGGCACGGTCGCGCTGGCCAAGTTCCTGCTCCGCGGCGAGGTGATCGAATGAACGGCATCGAACAATTGCCGCCCTGGGCTGCCGCTCTCACGGCGGTTCTCCTACTTCTCGGCGCCTCCGTCACACTGATCGGTTCGCTCGGTCTTCTGCGGCTCAACACATTCTACCAACGGGTCCATGCGCCAACGCTAGGGACGACGCTCGGCACTCTCTTCATCGCAGTCGCTTCAATGCTCTACTTCTCGGTCCTGCAGAGCAGACCGGTGTTGCATGAAATCCTGATTGTGGGATTTGGCGTCGTGACCACGCCTATTGCGCTGACGGTGCTGGTGGGTGCAGCCCGATTTCGCGACACTGCCGAACGGAATGCGCGGGTCGGCGAACCAGAGAACGATTAGGGCGAGGCACGCGGCCTCGCTCGCAAGCCGCGCGCTGATTCCAGACAGCTCCGCAGATCGGCCAAGGCCGGCTAAATGTCGCATTTGATCTCGAGCCGCGCATGCCTACATCTAGTGCGTTGATGATGCTGGGCTCGCGCGCGAATTCGCCGCAGCTTTCAGCGGTGCGATGCGCTGAGGCGGTCCCAAACAGAGGCAATGATGACCGACCTGCTTCAAAACCGAACTTGTGGGAACCGGCTGCTGATCGGCCGGTAACCCGGGCGATTCCACATCGCCCGGGCGCGGCACCTCAAGGGTTCTGAACCAAGCCGGGAGTTCCTCATGTCGGTATTTTTTGCGCTGTTCGTCCTGACCTCGTGGATCATGTTCATCTGGATTTTTGATCCCGACGGATTCCGCGCGGCATTTGCGCGCCGCCCACCACCGATTCCTCACGATGAAAAAAGGTGACGACGGAAGGTGCCTTGTCATCTCGCGCCGCCGTGTACACCGTTGCTTTCGATCGCCACACGATAGCCCGCGCACATCTCGCGGCGGGTCCGCGCGTTTCATAGGCCGTTCCCATACCAATCGAATTGCCACCGTTGGTAGCGCTTTCCCGCCATCGCTGGCCAATATGAGGTCCTGACATGAACATCGTTGCTGCAACGGATTTCTCCACGCGCTCACATCGCGCTCTGCGGCAGGCTGGCCTCCTGGCTCGCGTCCAGCATGCTGAGCTGCACCTTGTCCACGTGGTTGATGATGATCGGCCAGCTGACCTCGTCCACATGGAAGAGCGCGAGGCACATCGGGTGCTGATCGAGCAGATCAGCGCCGTGCCGGAGCTGCGTGATGTCAGCTGCTATCCGACCGTGATCAAGGGCCATCCCGTCGACGGAATATCGCGCGCGGCCGCAACAGCCGGCGCGCATCTCGTCGTGATGGGGGCTCATCGCAAGCAGTTTCTGCGCGATATCGTCACAGGTACCACCATCGAACGGGTCATTCGCGGAGGAAGATATCCCGTGCTGATGGTGAACAATGAGGCTCAGCGGCGCTATGAACGGGTTCTGGTGCCGGTCGACATGTCAAAAGCGTCGGCCGACGCAATTCGCGTCGCACTATCTTCCGGACTCCTGGAAGATGACGGACCAACGCTTCTCCACGCCTTCTCGCCCATGGGCAAGACGCGCTTGATCAGCTCTGGTGCGAGCACCGCCGTCATCAACGGATATGTCGAGGGCGAGCGTCACAGAGCGATGGAGGAACTGACCAGTTTTCTCGTGACCAATGAGTTCGACACGCGACGATGGTCGCTTCGCATCGACGAAGGCGGACCCATGCAGGTCATAACCCGTGCCGTCGAGGAGAAGCGGCCTGACCTGCTCGTGATGGGGACGCACAGCCGATCCGGATTGCTTCGGGCGCTGATCGGCAGCGTAACGGAAGAAGTCCTGCGGTCCCTGAATGTGGACGTCCTGGTCGTTCCTCCCGCCGAACTCAGGGGGGCGGAATCGGACGATCGCTCCCGGATAGAAGGTCCAACGCACACCTGAGGCCTGCGCTCACGGGTGGGACCGCAAGTCCTCCCGTGTCCATCAGGATCGCCGGCGATCGCCAGGAGATCATAACTGAAGTCGACTGTGCTGGTCGCGCCCGTCCCCACAGGTGTCGGCCGGCACGGTCGCAGGCCGCGCGTGTTCGCCCTGACAGTAGCATGGCCCGTGGTCCGGCGGCATGTCTGGCAGACTTAGCGCCGTTCCTCGGTGCTGCGGACAGTCGAACTCCGCGCCGCTCGTTTGGTTGGACCGCGAGTGATTTTCGGTGGATCGCTGGCGGGAAAGGTTTGCTGCAATTGCCGATCCAGTTCCTCGTCGAGTTCTCGCTTTTCACGCTGCTCCGGCGTTTCGTAATGCTTCGGCATTGATCAATCTCCGCGTTTTGCGCTTGGTGACCAGCCATCTGTCGCCAGAGAACTCCGGCTCCGATGGCCTTAGGTGACGCCAAAAAGCGAGCGGAATTGAGATTTTGCTTCAGGTCGGCTTCGGGGAACTTGCTGACATTGGTCGAGGTCGAAGCGTGAGGCCTGCTTCATGTCAGGGGGACTCGCGTTGCCCCTTCTTTGTACCAGTCCTACGCCCGCCGCATCAGCTTGAGCGAGGCTGCCAGCCGCAGGCTGCGCTTGCCGGCGAGCGCGATGCCTTCGAGCTCGCCGCTATCCGCGGTGCAGGCTCCGGAGAATCCGATCCCGACCTCGAAGCCGCCGAAGACCGGGTTTTCGCCTTTCGCCGGCGTGTGCTCCTGGTTCAGCATCTCGCCCTTCCAGCGGCCGTCCGCCGAGGAATAGGAGCCGAGATAGTAGAAGAACGCATCGCCCCCGAGGATGCGCCCGTCGATCAGCAGCATCACGCCGGAGAGGCCGGCCTCGACACCATCAAGCGCGCGCAGACTCATCCCGTAGAGCCCGTTGGCGATGCCGCCCTGCCCGATCGTGCCGCGCGGCGGCAGCGCCCCATCATCGAGCCGCGTGAGATTGGCCCAGAAATTGGCGCCCGGCATCGTGTTCGCACTGCCCTGAAGACGGATCTCGTTCCCGACCAGCCGGCCGCGTGCCCCGATCGAGGCGACGTCCGCCCCCATCAGCGGCTTGTAGTTGGGATCGTGGTTATGCCGTTCGGTAATCACCTCGGCGACGATCTCGCCGCCCTGCTCGGCGTAGGTGCCAAGATGCGCGAAGCCCGAATTACCGCCCAGCATCTTGCCGTCATGCAGGCACATGATGCTGCGCCCGAACGCATCGTTGACGCCGTATTCAACCTTGTAGAGTCCGTCGAGCAACGCCATGAACCCGCAAAATCGGAAAAGAATCGCGGGCTACCTAGCATTGCCGCCGCAGCTCGGCCAGCCGGCTTTTCCGCGCAGGGGCCTTGCGGGACCCCCGCTGCCACGATGCCATCATGCCCCTGTTTTAGCCGACGGGTCAACCATCCATTTCGCTTAATCCGCAAGCAGCGATTTCAAGGGCTTGGCTACTGTGCTTGGGGTTGTTTTCGCATTTATTGTTTGCCGCAAGGCTCATCAGGCGTCAGTGACGCTTGAAATACTGTACTTCGCGCTCGTGCTTCTCGGCTGCCGCACGGCTCCTGAAGGTCCCGAGGTTGCGACGCTTGCCGGTCTTCGGATTCACCTTGCGTGAGTAAAGGCGGTATTCGCCCGACGCCAGTTTGCGGATCATGTCCGTGCTCCCATGTGTCTGGACATCAACGGCGTACGCGCGAGCCGGGTTCCGTCAAATCCTGGCTCTGATCACTGGCTCTGCTCAGAAGCACAGCGTGGTGACAAGCTTGCCCTGCTTGTCCTTGATCGCGTAGGGGCAGCGCAGCCGCTCCAGCGCCTTCTTGGCATCCTCGTCGCCGAGCGCGGCGGCGCGCTCGTAATAGGCTTTCGCGGCGTCCTTGTCCTTCGGCCCGCCGCGGCCTTCCTGCGCGAAGGCTCCCATCCGCTCCAGCGCGCCGGGATGGTTTTGCGCGGCCGCCTTCTCGAACAGCACACGCGCCGCGGCGTCGTCCTTCGCACCGCCTGCGCCTTCGGAGAGCATCAGGCCGAGCTGGAACTGCGCTTCCGCGTTGGTCTCGGCAGCCTTGCCGAGCAG
>NZ_JALBGZ010000429.1:0-5610 GCF_023006515.1 Bradyrhizobium sp. PRIMUS42 | reverse complement strand
GATTTGTTCCGGCGAAGGCTTCGAGGCCGTCGGACGCGGACGCGCGACAGGAGCGTCGACCGTCACCGGCGGCAGGTTCGACTGCTGCGCCTGCGCCCCGCTCGAAACGGACGCCGCTGCGATCAAGCTCGCAACCGCGGAGACCTTCTTGCCGGAAACGCCCGCGAACTTTTCATTCCCCAGATCGAATGCTGCGACCGAACGCAACGACTTCGGTGCGACCACCTGCCCCATTACCAAACGCCCCATCTTCCTGTTCGCTCATTCACTTCGACGAACGATGGGTTGTTGGTATCGGCCGCAAAATAGTGGGTCAATGCGAGCGCCTCGCAAGAACCCTTGAATCAATCCAGATCAAAACAATTCTAAACTGCAGTTTGAAATCGTTCTAAGCTAAGACTGGACTCATTCTAAAGACGACGCCAAATGCGTGCAATTGACGCTGTGCTTTCAGCATCAATCGCTGCTCGGCGGCTTCATCAGCGAGAACAATTCATCGACGGTCTTCTGCGCGACCGCGCGCACGCGATCGGAGTTGTCCATCCCCGCGATGTTGACGCCATTCACGACGGCCTTGATCTCGTCTCGGAAGTCGGTGAGGAAGCGCAAGGGATCGCGCTGCTCGTTGGCCACACGCGCGATCAATCCCGTGATCAGAATCTGACACGCGATCAGCTTGCCGTTCAATTCGTCCATGCTGCGCTCCCTTGTGGCGGCGCCGATATGGACGATGCCGAAATTCCTGACAACCGAAACAGCTTCCGCGGTATTTAGAACCGTTCTTGTCGCCGGCACCGAGCCGCGGCTCGGCGCGGCGCCATTGAGGTTGAGCACATCGTCTGCGAGTGCCGCACAAGACTTGCCCGCCGATCGACCCGGCCGAGAAAATGCAGCACTGCACACCGCCGCGCCAGACCACTGCCCAGGTGGTGCAAAGCTTTCCAATTGTTTAGGATTCTCAACGGATAGTGCTGTTTACACTGGAACTTGGCGTGTATTATACAAACGCGGTGGAACCCTGCGATTGCCCTATAATTCATAGCTGAGGGCACGAGCCGACACGAGACGACATGAAAAAGTCCCGGCCGATCCTCTGGCTTCTCATCATCGCGGCAGCGGCCTCCGCGGGTTACTATGGTTGGCAGAAATTCGGGCCTGAAGCCGGAAAAACCCAGACCGCCCAGAAGGGTCCACCCCGCCCGCCCGCCGTCCCCGTAAGCGTTGCGCCGGTTCAGAAGCTCGACTTCCCGGTCTACCTGACCGGTCTCGGCACAGTTCAAGGCTTCAACACCGTCCAGGTCCGCAGCCGGGTCGACGGTCAGATCGACAAACTCGCCTTCAAGGAAGGGCAGATTGTCCAGCAGGGCGAGCTTCTGGTCGCGATCGATCCCCGTCCCTATCAAGCCACGCTCGACCAGGCCAAGGCCAAGAAGGCGCAGGACGAGGCGAGCCTCGCCAACGCCAATCTCGAACTCCAGCGCGCCATGAAGCTCGGCGAATTCGCGACCGCGCAGCGGGTCGATACCCAGCGCTCCACAGTTGCCCAGCTCACCGCCCAGATCGCCGCCGACGAAGCCGCGATCGCCAACGCCCAGACCCAGCTCGACTACACGCAGATCAAGGCGCCGATCACGGGGGTCGCAGGGCTCCGCCAGGTCGACATCGGCAACATCGTCAACGCCTCGACGCAGACGGGCATCGTCACGATCTCGCAGGTCGAGCCGATCACCGTGATCTTCACGGCACCGGAAGACCAGCTCCCTTATATCAGCGAAGGCCAGCGGGCCGGTGCGCTCAAGGTGATCGCCTTCACGACCGACGGCAAGAAGACGCTGGCCGAGGGCAAGCTCGCGGTCATCAACAACCAGGTCGACACCACCAGCGGCACCATTCGGCTCAAGGCGGTGTTCGACAACAAGGACCACACCTTGTGGCCGGGCCAGTCGGTTTCGACGCGGCTCCTGGTTCGGACGCTGAAAGACGCGACCGTGGTTCCCGATGATGCTGTCCAGCATTCCACCGACGGCCTGTACGCTTATACCGTCAATCAGGACAACAAGGCCGAAGTGCACAAGATCAAGGTCAGCTACAGCATCGACGGACGCTCGGTCGTCGATGAAGGCCTGATCCCCGGGCAGCAGGTCATCACCGGCGGTCAATTCAAGGTGCAGCCCGGAAGCCTCGTCTCGACAGCGGTGGCGAGCTCGGATCCGGCGCAGAACAAGGTTCGACAGGAATGACCGAGGGCGGGATTTCGGCACCTTTCATCCGTTATCCCATCGGCACCTCGCTGCTGATGGCCGGCATCCTGTTCGTCGGCCTCGTTGCCTACCCGCTGCTGCCGGTCGCGCCGCTGCCGCAGGTGGACTTCCCGACCATCCAGATCACCGCCAACCTGCCCGGCGGCAGCCCCGAGACGATGGCCTCGTCAGTGGCGCAGCCGCTCGAACGGCAATTCGCGCAGATCCCCGGCATCGCCCAGATGACCTCGACGAGCTATCTGGGCACGGCGTCGATCACCATCCAGTTCGACCTCAATCGCAGCATCGACGGTGCCGCCAACGACGTCCAGGGTGCCATCAACGCCGCCAGCGGCCAACTGCCGAAGAACCTGCCCTCGCCGCCGACCTACCGCAAGGTCAACCCGGCGGACGCCCCGATCCTGCTGCTGTCGGCGACCTCCGAGACGTTGCCGTTGACCAGCGTCAGCGACGCCGTCGACGCCCAGCTCGCCCAGCAGATCAGCCAGCTTTCGGGCGTCGCGCAGGTCTTCATCGGCGGACAGCAGAAACCTTCGATCCGCATTCAGGTCGATCCCGGAAAGCTTGTGGCAAAGGGCCTGTCGCTGGAAGACGTGCGCAGTGCGATCGCGATCACCACGGTCGACAGCCCCAAGGGCAATATCGACGGCGAGAGGCGCGCCTATACGATCTACGCCAACGACCAGCTCACGCACTCGAAGGACTGGAACGACGTCATCATCGCCTATCGCAACGGCGGTCCGTTGCGCATCCGCGACATCGGCCAGGCGGTCAGCGCCGCCGAAGACGCCAAACAGGCGGCCTGGGCCAATGGCAAGCGCGGCGTGTTCCTGGTGATATTCAAGCAGCCCGGTGCCAACGTCATCGAGACCGTCGACCGCATCAAGGCCACCCTGCCCCGGCTGGTGGCTGCTATTCCGCCCGCAATCAAGATCGAGCTGATCAGCGACCGCACCACGACGATCCGCGCCGCGGTGGAAGACGTCCAGTTCACCCTGCTCCTGACCATCGCGCTCGTGGTCATGGTCATCTTCATCTTCCTGCGCAGCTTCTGGGCCACCGTCATTCCCACGGTGACGGTGCCATTGGCGTTGCTCGGCGCATGCGCCTTGATGTGGGTGGTCGGCTATTCGCTCGACAATTTGTCGCTGATGGCGCTCACCATTGCGGTCGGATTCGTGGTCGATGACGCCATCGTGATGCTCGAGAACATCACCCGCTACATCGAAGAAGGCGACTCGCCCATGGTGGCCGCCTTCAAGGGTTCCAAGGAAATCGGCTTCACGATCGTCTCGATCAGCATCTCGCTGGTCGCGGTGCTGATCCCCCTGCTGCTGATGGGCGGCATCATCGGGCGCCTGTTCCGCGAGTTCGCCGTGGTGCTGGCGATGACCATCTTCGTCTCGATGTTCGTGTCGCTGACGCTGACGCCGATGATGGCCTCGCGCTTCCTGCGCGCGCATGGCGAGGTGACGCACGGCAAATTCTACCAATGGAGCGAGCGCGCCTTCGACGGGCTGCTGCGCGGCTACGAATACGTGCTCGACCACGCCCTGGCCTGGCGACGCACCACGCTGGCGATCTTCTTCGCCACGCTCGGATTGTCGATCTACCTGTTCGTCCTGATCCCGAAGGGCTTCTTCCCGCAACAGGACGTCGGCCTTATCACGGCCACATCCGAAGCCTCGCAGGACATTTCGTTCAAGGAGATGGTCAGGCGCCAGGAGCAGCTCGGCAAGATCATCCTGGCCGATCCCGACATTGCCAGCGTTGCCATGTCGATCGGCGGCAGTGGCCGCGCCGGCAACAACGGCAATTTGTTCATCACGCTGAAGCCGCGCGACCAGCGCCAGGCCTCGGCGCAGGAGATCATCGCGCGGCTGCGTCCGCAGTTCGACAAGGTCGAGGGCGCCCGCCTCTACATGCAGGCCGCCCAGGACGTCCGGCTCGGCGGCCGGCCGACCCGTACGCAGTTCGAATTCACGCTGCAGGACGCCAATCTGGACGAACTCAACGAATGGGCGCCAAAGATTCTCTCCAAGATGCAGACGCTGCCGCAACTGCGCGACGTCGCGACCGACCAGCAGACGCGGGGCACCACCGTCCAGCTCAAGATCAACCGCGACACCGCCTCGCGCTACGGCATCCAGCCGCAGATGATCGACGACACGCTGTATGACGCCTTCGGACAGCGGCAGGTCACGCAGTA
Organism: Bradyrhizobium sp. PRIMUS42; assembly: GCF_023006515.1. NCBI lineage: Bacteria > Pseudomonadati > Pseudomonadota > Alphaproteobacteria > Hyphomicrobiales > Nitrobacteraceae > Bradyrhizobium > Bradyrhizobium sp. PRIMUS42. The sequence continues at coordinate 1,140 of NZ_JALBGZ010000429.1, read as the reverse complement.
TTTCACTCAGCTCAACACCTACAAGGTGATCCTCGAAGTGCTGCCGGAAATGCAGGGCAGTCTCGAGACATTGAACAAGCTCTATCTGAAATCGCCGCTGACCGGCGAACAGGTGCCGCTGTCGACCTTCGCGACCTGGACCACCGATCCGGTCCGCCCGCTCTCGATCAGCCACCAGGGCCAGTTTCCGGCGATCACGATCAGCTTCAACCTCGCGCAAGGGGTTGCGCTCGGCCAGGCGACCGAAGCCGTCCAGAAGGCGATGGCCGATCTCGGAACGCCGCCGACACTCAATTCCAGCTTCCAGGGCACCGCGCAGGCGTTCCAGCAGTCGCTCGGCACCGTGCCGCTGCTGATCCTCGCCGCACTCGTCGTGGTCTATCTGATCCTGGGCATCCTCTACGAGAGCTACATCCATCCGATCACGATTCTGTCGACCCTGCCCTCGGCCGGCGTCGGCGCGCTCGCGATCCTGATGGCGGCCGGCTTCGACTTCAGCCTCATTGCCCTGATCGGAATCATTCTCCTGATCGGCATCGTGAAGAAGAACGGCATCATGATGGTCGACTTCGCGATCGCCGCCGAACGCGACGAGCACAAGACGCCGGCGGAATCGATCCGCCAGGCCGCGCTGCTGCGCTTCCGCCCCATCATGATGACGACGATGGCCGCGCTGCTCGGCGGCGTGCCCTTGATGCTCGGTCACGGCACCGGCGCCGAGATCCGCCAGCCCCTCGGCTACGCCATGGTCGGCGGCCTGATCGTCAGCCAGGCACTGACGCTGTTCACCACGCCCGTGGTCTATCTCTATCTCGACGAACTCAACAACTGGTTCTCGGGCTGGGGCCGTCCGAGTGACGGTGACAGCCACGAGACGGTCGAGCACGGCACCGTCAAGGAAGCCGCCGAGTAAGCTTGCGCCGCGTCTCCCGCGACGCTACAGCGAGACCCCCGGTTCACGCCAACGTGGTTTCGCCATGCCCATGCAATCCCGATTTGTCGCCCTCGCCGCCGCGGTCCTGTTGTCAACGGGGGCCGCCTATGCGCAGCAAGGCGCGAAGAAGAACGCCCCCGCCCCGGCGGCACAGCCTGCTCCGGCCCCGACGCAAGCACAGGCCGACGGTGCGCCGGCGCAGCAGC
>NZ_JALBGZ010000428.1:0-5629 GCF_023006515.1 Bradyrhizobium sp. PRIMUS42 | reverse complement strand
GTCGCCTGCCGACGGTCGAAGGCTGGCGGCTGCGCAACGCCGCCAATGGCGGTGCGCTGATCGAGGGCCGCGACGGGCTCTATGAGGTCTATCCCGGCGATCCCATCCCCGGCGTTGGTCGCGTCGATGCAATCCGCCGCCAGGACGGCCGCTGGGTGGTCGTCACCACCAAGGGGCTGATCGTCTCGCGCTGAGCGTTCGATATCCGACTTCCAAAGAGGCGCTTCACCACTGTGTGAGGCGCCTTTTTGCTTGAATAGGCATCCCGGCGCGGTGTTACCTAAGGCATGAGCCGCGCGTTGCGAATTCTCGTTGCTGCCGCCTTGCTGTTTGGTGGTGCCGTCTCGCTGTCGGCAGCGGAGACCGCGCCGATGACACGCGGCACGGCCATCACCGATCCCGAGCTGCTGCGAAGGCTCGATGAGGGCGACGCGCTCACGATCCCGCGCCTGTTGTCGCCGGAGCGGAATGCCGACCGTCCGCTGACGACCGACCTGCTGTTTTCGGAGCTGCCGCAGCTCAAGGACATTCCGCCGGCGATCGACGCGGAGTTCGGCCGCTACATCGCCCAGCGCAAGGCGGAATATCCGACCGAGACCATCGGCGTCGGCGAAGGTTTTGATGTGCAGCTGTTCGACCGGACTGTGCTCAATTCCCGCGACACGCGTTTCGTGCTCGCCGGTATCGTCAACCGCATGGACCGCGCCTATGTTTCGGACGAGTCCTGCGGCGAAATCCGCTTGATCTACCGGCTCGCGCGTTTCGACGGCGGCAAGACCGCGACGCGCCTGCCGATGACGTTCAATCTGGTGATGAAGGCGAGGGATACGCGCCAGACGGATGCGGACGGAAAACCGATCGCCTGCGCCGAGGTCGCGCGGCGCTGGCTCGACAATGGCGATTGGCAAGGGTTGATCGGCAGTCGCTTCCACCCCACGGATGCCATGCTCGATCGCATCGAGACCAACATCCAGCTCTCCATCGCGCCGAAATCGGCGCTGCACGATTTCCGCTCCGACTATCTGCTCAAGGTGTTCAAGTACGATGCGGCCACGAAACAGTTCGTGGAAGCGGTGCTGGAGAACCAGATCGACCGCGAGCGCATCCTCTCCGACGATGCGCTTCGGCGCGACTTCAAGGCCTGGCTGCTCGCACCCGAGAATTTGCGCGAGTTCGATCGCGGCACGGTGCTGATCCCGGAAAGATTTCTCGCCAGGGCCGCGGTGGTGCCCACACCCGCAGGCCTCGATGCCTCGGCGCTGCAGCCGGAGTTCGGCATGGTGCAAGGAGAAAGCAAAGGCGAGGGTCGCGACGACCCGGTCTTCACCGACAACGACGTGGTCGGCGCGTTGAAGCAGGCGGCCGCGCGCGGGGATATGCAGAACATCCGTTCGGTCGCAGGGTTCCAGCGCCGTCTCAACGACGTCACCTGCTCAGGCTGCCACCAGACCCGCGGCGCCGGCGGCTTCCATTTCCCCGGCGTGGATTGGCTCGCGGACAGGCCGTCCAACGCTTCTATCGTGCCGGCCTCGCCGCATTTCTTCGGTGACCAGGTGCGCCGCCGCGACATCCTGACTGCATTTGCCGCGGGCAAACGCCCTGATTTCTCACGCGGATTTGCCAGCCGGCCGCAGACCCGCGGCAGCCGGGAGCTCGCCGGCACCGAATATCAGGACGGCTGGGGCGCGCATTGTTCCCTGCAAGATGCGGGATCGGGAACGCTCGATAAGAGTTTTACGTCATGGAGCTGTGCTAACGGTCTCAGCTGTCAGGCTGCCGCGGCCTCACGCCGCATCGGCATGTGCTTCATCAAGACGCGTTAAGCCAACAAGCGATTTGGATGATTCATGACGGATACGGGCAACGCCAACAAAGCGCGCAATCGCGAGATCGCGCGCAATGAAGAAGCCAAGCAGGTCACCGGCAGCGCCCGCGTGAGCCTCTGGGCGATCGCGATGGCCGTCATCGTCGGCGGCATCTTGTTCACGCTCGGCTGGCTGGCGTTGCGGTAGCTTTCACTTCGCGTAATTCGTCATCCGCTTGCCCGGCAGCAGCTCATAGGCCGGCTTCCAGCCGGGCAGCGTGGCCATGCGGCCGAGCCAGGCGTGGATGGCGGGATGGCTCGCGGCAAAATCAAAGCCGTGCTCGTCGCTGGGATAGTGCAGATAGGCCATCATCGAGATGTCCGCGACCGTCGGCCTCGTGCCGATCGCGAATGCATTGTGCTGGAGGTGTCCTTCGAGAATGCCGAGGAAATCCTCGAGCCGCCGGCGGAAATGCTTCAGCACCTGCGGGTCGTTCTTCTCGGTGAAGGCCCGCATGAATCGATAGGTCGCCATGTAGCCGGTGAGCTTGTGGTTGTCCCAGAACAGCCAGCGCAGCAGCTCGAACTTTTCGTCCTCCGTCTCGCCGCCGAAGCGGCCATATTGCTCGGCGAGCTTCAAGAGGAGCGGCGCGGTCTGCGTCATCTTCACGCCGTCGATCTCGAGCACGGGAATCTCGCCCATCTCGTTGACGGACTTGCGCCACTCCGCCGTGCGCGTGACGCCGCCGCCAAAGTCGGTCCAGACAGGCTCGAACGTCTCGCCGCAAAGCGTCAGCATCAGCGCCAGCTTGTAGCTGTTGCCGGATTCGGGGAAGTAGTGCAGGCGGTAGCTGGGCATGGGACCTCGCGGCATTGGCGTGTTGCCGATTGTTATAGCGAGATAGTCCCTCATCGTCATTGCGAGCGCAGCGGAAGCAATCCAGCAATGCATCCGCGGATACAGTCTGGATTGCTTCGCTGCGCTCGCAATGACGGAGTTTGCGGAGACGACGACCTTACCCCACCGCCCCCGAACTCCGCAGCTGCTTAATCGCCGCCTCGTCGTATCCCGCGCCGCGCAAAATCTCGTCACTATGCTCGCCCACGGCGGGCGGCTTGCGCGGCTGAACCTTCTTGGCGCCGTCGATCCAGATCGGGCTGTTGATGGTGAGCATGGTATCGTTCTCGAACGGCACCAGCACCTCGTTGTCCAGCATCTGCTTGTCGTTCGGGATGTCGTCGAGAATGGCGACGACGCCGAACACGAGGCCGCTGCCGTCGAGGATCTTGCGCCACTCGGCGAGATCTTTGGTGGCGAAGGTGTCGTCCAGGATCTTGATCAACTCGACTGAGCGGGCGTGGCGGTCCGCCTTGGTGGCGAAGCGGGGATCATTGATCAGGTCCTCGCGTCCGAGGCACTTGGCCAGCGTCGGAAACTGCTTCTCCTCGCTCAGCAGCGACAGGATCAGCCAGCGGCCATCCTTGCACTGGTAGTGGTTGGCGACCGCGTTGAGCGCGCGCTCGCGCGGACGCCGCTCGCCGAACTTGGCGCCGCAGAGTTTTGCCTGCGCCAGCACGCTCGCCGCCCACACCCCGTTCGCCATCAGATTGGAGGCGACATGCGAGCCCTTGCCGGTCTTCTCGCGTTGATACAGCGCGGTGACGATGGCGCCGTAGAACGCCATGGCGCAGGGATGGTCGCCCATGCCGGCGACTGAACGGGCCGGGGTGGTGTCGGTGTCGGCACGGACCAGGTCCATCAGGCCCGAACGCGCCCAATAGGCGTTGCTGTCGAAGCCGGGCTTGTTGGCCTCCTCGCCCTTCTCGCCATAGCCGGTGAAGGAGGCGTAGATCAGCCGGTCGTTGAGATGGGCGAGGTGATCGTAGGTGATGCCGAGCTTGGCGCGCACCGGCGGCGGCATGTTGGTGATGAAGACGTCGGCTTCTTCGACCAGCTTGTAGAGCACGGCCTGCGCTTCCGGCCTGGAGAGGTCGAGCGCGATGCTCTTCTTGTTGCGGGCTTCCAGCAGCCACGCGAAATTGTGCTCGCCTGAGGGATAGCCAGGCAGGTTCGGCAGGTTGCGATAGGGATCCCCCGCGCCGGGCGGCTCGATCTTGATGACATCGGCGCCGAAATCCGACAGCACGGTCGCGGCCGCGGGCGCTGCGATGAAGCTTGCGCAGTCCAGAACTTTCAGGCCTGAAAAGATGCCTTTTTCCATCGCGGCGTCGCTCCCTCGCTCTTGTCGTTTCCCGCGCGCTGGAATTGGCGCGGGCAGGTGATGGGAGCCATTAGACCGATGTTTTGCGGGGATGCAACGGCGCCTGGCGCAGGGCCCGTTGCGCCGTTCAGTACGCATGCGCCACGGACCCGAACCATCTCCCGTCACCCATGAGGCGGCCGCTTCTTCAGCGGCCCTCGAAGGGCGACGGCCCGGCTGCATCGGGGCCGCTCATCCTTCGAGGCTCCCCATGGGACGCGTTGCGTCCCATGCCTCGCACCTCAGGATGACGGAACCGGTCGTGCGCAGGGTGCGACGGCGCGAAGGCAGCCTCACTCCTCCCCCGCGAGCAACGCCGCATTGCCTCCCGCCGCAGCCGTGTTGATTGTCACCGTCTGCTCGGTCGCAAAGCGCGGGAGGTAGTGTGGGCCGCCGGCCTTGGGGCCGGTTCCGGACAGGCCGTTGCCACCGAATGGCTGCACGCCGACGACGGCGCCGATCATGTTGCGGTTGACGTAGATGTTGCCGACCTGCACGCGGTCGATGATGGCTTCGATGGTGTCGTCGATGCGGGAATGGACGCCGAGGGTGAGGCCGTAACCGGTACGCGCGATCGCCTGCAGCACGCGTTCGAGGTTCTCCGCACGATAGCGCACCACATGCAGGATCGGGCCGAACACCTCCTCGGTGAGCTGGCCGGCGTCCCTGAGCTCGAAGATGTGCGGCGCGACGAAGCAGCCTTGCGGCGCGGTGCCGGCAAAGTGCAGACGTGCCTCGTGCGTCATCCGCGCGATGTGCACGTCGAGGCGCTGCTTGGCCTCCGCATCAATCACGGGGCCGACATGGGTTGCGACGTCACAGGGATCGCCGATCTTCAACTCGCGTGCCGCGCCCGCGATCATCTCGATCATGCGGTCGGCGACGTCCTCCTGCACGAACAGCAGCCGCAACGCCGAGCAGCGCTGGCCGGCAGAGCGGAAGGCCGAGGTGACGACGTCATCGGCGACCTGCTCGGGCAGCGCGGTGGCATCCGCGATCATGGCATTGATGCCGCCGGTCTCGGCGATCAGCGGCACGATCGGCCCGTCCTTGGCGGCGAGCGTCCGGTTGATCAAGCGCGCGACCTCGGTCGAGCCGGTGAAGACGACGCCGGCAATATCGGGATGTGCCGTCAGCGTCGCACCGATCTTGCCATCGCCGGTGACGAGATGCAGCGCGCTTCGAGGGATGCCGGCCTCGTGCAGCAGGGCCACGGCCTCGCGCGCGATGCGCGGCGTCTGCTCGGCGGGTTTTGCCACCACGCTGTTGCCGGCCATCAACGCTGCCGTGACCTGGCCCAGGAAGATCGCCAGCGGAAAATTCCACGGCGAGATCGCGACGAAGGCGCCGCGACCGCGCATCGCGAGCGCATTGCTCTCGCCGGTCGGGCCCGGCATGGCGGCGTCGTTTCCGAACAGCTTGCGGCCCTGCGCGGCATAGTAGCGGCAGAAGTCGGCGGCCTCGCGCAGCTCAGAGAGCGCATCGTCGAGCGTCTTGCCGCCCTCTCGTTGCAGCAGCGCGATGAAATGCGCGCTGCGGCTCTCCAGGAGATGTGCGGCCTGCT
>NZ_JALBGZ010000427.1:0-5630 GCF_023006515.1 Bradyrhizobium sp. PRIMUS42 | reverse complement strand
CTGCGTGGTCGCGCCCGGCCGCAACGAGGCGATCCTGGCCGACCTCGTCCGCCGCTTCGGCGCTCGCGTGAAGCCGGTGAAACTCACCGGCAATGAGGACGACGACCGCCAAAGCATGAAGCGCGCCGCATCAGGCCCGGTCGATTGCGTGTTCGACATCATGCCGCCTTCGGTCGGCACCAACGTCGTGCGGGCGGCGGTCATGACGGTGCGCCCCTATGGACGCGTCGTGCTGATGGGCGGCGTCGGTATGGCGGGCGGCCCGGGGCTCGAGCTGCCCTACCCCTGGATCATGCGCAACTGCATCAGCATTCATGGCGTCTGGATGTATCCGCCGGACGCCGCGAGCCGCCTGATCGCGCTGGTCCGGTCGGGTCTGTTGCAGCTCGACGAGTACAAGACCACGGCTTTCGACCTCGATCATGCCAACGAAGCCATCGCTCATGCCGCCGCCAACGGCGGACCGTTCAAAATGACGGTGATCAGGCCCTGAGCATTCGGGGAGCGCCGTCGCCAACTTTTTTCGTCAGTCCAACCAGGCACTTGGCTACTGTGCATGGGGTTGTTTTCGCGTTTCTATTCGAGCTCGACCACCTGGCCGTTCGACAGCGAGACGCGCCGGTCCATGCGGCCGGCGAGCTCCATGTTGTGAGTCGCAATCAGCATCGAGACCTTGGTTGCCTTGACGAGCTGCATCAGCGCCTGGAACACATGATCGGCGGTGTGCGGATCGAGATTGCCGGTCGGCTCGTCCGCAAACAGCACGCGCGGCGCATTGGCAACCGCGCGCGCGATTGCGACGCGCTGCTGCTCGCCGCCAGACAGCTCGGCGGGCCGATGGGTGATGCGGTCGCCGAGGCCGAGATAGCCGAGGATCTCCTTGGCGCGCTTGACGCTCTCGGACTTCTTGAGGCCGCGGATCATCTGCGGCATCATGACGTTCTCGAGCGCGGAGAACTCCGGCAGCAGCCGGTGCGACTGGTAGACGAAGCCGATATCGGTACGGCGCAGCTGCGTGCGCTCGATGTCGGGCAGCTGCGAGGTCGGCGCGCCCGAGACGTAGACCTCGCCGGAATCCGGCGCTTCGAGCAGCCCCGCGATGTGCAGCAGCGTCGACTTGCCCGAGCCCGACGGCGCGACCAGCGCGACCGATTGGCCGGCCCACAGCGCGAGCTTGGCGCCATCGAGGATCGTCAGCGGCACCTCGCCCTGCAAGTACTGCCGCTTTATCTCGTGGAGATAAATGACCGGTACATCTTCAGCCCCCTGCTGCTGCTCCATCAGCCCCTCACTCGTACCGGAGCGCTTCGACGGGATCGAGGCGCGCGGCGCGCCACGACGGATACAGCGTCGCCAGGAACGACAGCGTCAGCGCCATGATGACGACGGCCGTGGTCTCGCCGACGTCGATCTCGGCGGGCAGTTTCGACAGGAAATAGAGCTCCGGCGAGAACAGCTCGGTGCTGGTCAGCCAGGACAGGAATTGCCTGATCGATTCGATGTTGAGGCAGATCACGAGGCCGACGAAGAAGCCGACCATCGTGCCGACCACGCCGATCGAGGCGCCCGTGATCAGGAAGATCCGCATGATCGATCCCTGCGAGGCGCCCATCGTGCGCAGGATCGCGATGTCGCTGCCCTTGTCCTTCACCAGCATGATCAGGCCGGACACGATGTTCAGCGCCGCGACCAGCACGATCATGGTCAGGATCAGGAACATCACGTTGCGCTCGACCTGGAGCGCGTTGAAGAAGGTCGAGTTGCGCTGCCGCCAATCGACCAGGAAGACCGGACGGCCCGCGGCCTCCGTCACCGCCTTGCGGAAGGCGTCGATCTTGTCGGGGTTGGTGGTGAACACCTCGATCGAGGTGACGTCGTTGCTGCGGTTGAAATAGGCCTGCGCTTCGGCGAGCGGCATGAACACGAAGCCGAGATCGTATTCGGACATGCCGATCTCGAACACGGCAACGATCTTGTACGGCTTGATGCGCGGCGTCGTGCCCATCGGCGTGACCGCGCCCTTCGGCGCCACCAGCGTGATGCTGTCGCCGGCATGCAGCGAGAGCTGGTCGGCGAGGCGCCGGCCGATCGCGACACCCTGGCCGTCGTCGAAGCCCTCGAGCGAGCCCTGCTTGATGTTCTTGGCGATCGAGGTGAGGTTGTTGAGGTCGTCGGAGCGAATGCCGCGCACCAGCACGCCAGAGGCGTTCCACGGCGATGACGCCAGCGCCTGACCATCGACCACGGGCGCGGCGAGCCGGATGCCCTGGACCTGGCTGAGGCGGTCGGCGACGTCCTTCCAGTCGGTCAGCGGCGATTCCAGCGGCTGGACCAGGATGTGGCCGTTCAGCCCCAGGATCTTGTCGAGCAGCTCTTTGCGGAAGCCGTTCATGACCGCCATGACGATGATCAGCGTCGCCACGCCCAGCATGATGCCGAGAAAGGAGAACCCGGCGATGACCGAGATGAATCCCTCCTTGCGGCGCGCCCGCAAATAGCGCCCCGACAGCATCCACTCGAATGGCGCAAAAGGCGCGGTCTGCACGGTTTCGGTCATGGTCTCATCCATCGCTCGATAATCCCATGATTCGGGGTCAAATGTGGCCGGATTGGCGGCCGCGATCTCGCGCGATGAACAATATTCAGCCGACCACCCTTATCAGCCCACAAGTCTTGCGACCGCGTCCGCAGGCGACATGGTCTCGCGGGAGCCGTCACTTCGCCGCTTGATCTCGACCTTGCCGTCGGCGAGCCCCTTCGGCCCGATCATGATCTGCCAGGGGATGCCGATGAGGTCGGCGGCGGCAAACTTGGCGCCGGCGCGCTGGTCGGTGTCGTCGTAGAGCACGTCAACGCCCTTGGCCGTGAGCTCGGCATAGAGCTTCTCGCAGGCCGCATCGACGGCAGCATCGCCCTGCTTGAGGTTGAGGATCGACACGCGGAACGGTGCCACCGCCTCCGGCCATTTGATGCCGGCATCGTCATGGCAGGCCTCGATGATGGCGCCGAGCAGGCGCGAGACGCCGACGCCGTAGGAACCGCCATGGATTGGTACGTCGACGCCGTCGGGACCCGCAACCAGGGCCTTCATCGCGTCCGAATATTTGGTGCCGAAATAGAAGATCTGCCCGACCTCGATGCCGCGGGTGTTCACCCGCTTGTCCACGGGCACTTCCTGCTCGAAGCGCGCGGCGTCGTGGACGTCTTCGGTGGCAGCGTAGACCGAGGTCCACTGCTTGATGATCGGCGTCAGGTCGCTCTCATAATCGACGTCCTCGCCGGGCACCGGCAGGTCCAGCACGTCGCGATTGATGAAGACGCCGGATTCTCCGGTTTCGGCCAGCACGATGAACTCGTGGCTGAGGTCGCCGCCGATCGGGCCCGTCTCGGCCCGCATCGGGATCGCCTTCAGCCCCATCCGCGCGAAGGTGCGCAGGTAAGCCACGAACATCTTGTTGTAGGCAACACGCGCCGCGGCCTCGTTGAGGTCGAACGAATAGGCGTCCTTCATCAGGAACTCGCGGCCGCGCATCACGCCGAAACGCGGACGCTGCTCGTCGCGGAATTTCCATTGAATATGATAGAGATTCAGCGGCAGGTTCTTGTAGGACTTCACATAGGCCCGGAAGATCTCGGTGATCATTTCCTCGTTGGTCGGCCCGTACAGCAACTCGCGCTTGTGACGGTCGGCGATGCGCAGCATCTCCGGACCATAGGCGTCGTAGCGGCCGCTCTCGCGCCAGAGGTCGGCGAGCTGGAGCGTCGGCATCAACAGTTCCAGCGCGCCGGAGCGATCCTGCTCCTCGCGCACGATCTGCTCGATCTTCTTCAGCACGCGGAAGCCGAGCGGCAGCCAGGCATAGATGCCGGCCGCCTCCTGCCGGATCATGCCCGCGCGCAGCATCAGCCGATGCGAGACGATCTCCGCCTCTTTCGGATTTTCCTTCAGGATGGGCAGAAAGAACCGCGACAACCGCATGGCAATACTCTGGGAATCAGTGATCGCCTGCAGTGAAACCGGATTGAGAGCGAAAACACAAGACCGGGAATGAGGAAAAGCCGCTAAGGCAACGGAATTCCTGTCATTTTTCCGTCGGACTTCAGGTTCTGCTTAAACTGCGCCTTACGGCAACGTGACGTCGAGTTCATCTTCGAGCGTGATTTGCTCGAAGTCGGTCACCAGCGCGTCGATCCGCACATGCCAGCGGCCGGCAAAGGGAAGCTCCACCTTGCGCACATGCCAGTAGCCGTCCGCCCCTCGCGAGGCCTTCCGCTCCATCGGCTCGATGCCGCGTTCGGGCAGGCTCAGCGTCAACGTCGCCTCCTTGGCCGCCAGCGGCGTCCCCTCGCCGGTCATGAGCTGAAGCACGAAATCGTCGAGCCCCGCCTTGCCCGGAGAGACCAGGACCTGGAACATCGCCTTGTCGCTGTGGATGTGGATCGCCAGCGGCGTCTCCGGAACGATGGTCCGCGGCGGCGGCGTAAAGCGCCAGCCGGCGACCACGGCGAGAATGGCGAGAGCGATGGCGCATTCGAGCAGGATCGAGCGCTTGAGGGCGGCCGCGACCTTGCGAGCTCCTGCGAGTGCGGGGGTCAGGCGAAAGCGGTTGAACGCGGCAAGCGCCAGCAACACTGCGACCAACATCAGCTTGACCACGAGGATGAGGCCATAGCGCGTCTCGATCAGCGCAGCCGGCTTCTCCAGCTGAACGATCGCGAGTCCAAGGCCGGTCAATGCCAGAGCTCCGACTACCGGCACGGCAACGCGGGAAAAGCGGCTCACGACGGCGATCGTCGCCGTCGTCGGCTTCGACACCAACGCGACCAGCGGCGCGAGAGCGCCGATCCAGAAGGCAACAGCGAGGCCATGGAGAAAGACCGCCGGTCGTGTCAGCGCCTCCGGCGGCGCCGTTGCGGCGTGCCCGGTCATGGCGAGCGACAGACCGACACCGATGAATGCGATCATCGCAAAAGCGCGCGCGTACCATGCGCTGCGCAGCGCCATCCATGCGAACAGCGTGGCTGCGAGGGCAACGATCAAGGCAGGGCCTGCGCTGGTCGCAAATGCGACCTTCCAGGGGCTGGCCGTCGCAAGAGCGGTCGGAGGCAGCCCGAGGAGATCGAGGCCCAATACGCCAACGGAGACCACCGCGCTCGGAAGGCCGATCGCGAGCGCCAGGCGCGGAACGGCCGTGCCGATCATCGACCACGCAACCCAGCGCGCGAAGAACACGCCGCCGATTCCGACGAACAGTCCGACATAGAGGCCGATCCGCGCCAACCAGATCAGCACGTCCAACCTGTTATCCGCGGCGGCCGGAGGCTTCGTCGCCGTCGGCATGCCGATCGAGAAGGTCACCGATCCCGTGATGGGATGGCCGTCCTGCGAGATCACGCGATAGCTGACGACCACGGTCCCCTCAGGCAGGTCCGCCGGCATCGCGACCGAAATCGTCTCGCCCGATGCGCTGACACGGGTATCGTTCCGCGCCCTGCCCGCACCGTCGATCAGCCGGATCGCGCCCGGCGTCACCGTCTCGTTGAAGCGCAGCTCCACCGCCTTTGGGGCACGCGCAAGCATGCTGCCGCTCGACGGCTCGACCGAGACGAGCGCCGCATGCGCAAGGGCG
>NZ_JALBGZ010000426.1:0-5630 GCF_023006515.1 Bradyrhizobium sp. PRIMUS42 | reverse complement strand
GATCTTGAAATCGGCGGGCGCCGCCTTGGGCGCGAGCGTGGCCAGCGCTTGCGCAATCGTTTGGCGGCCGGCGATCGTTTGCAGGTTCCAGCTCAGCGCCAGCACGTCGCGCCAGAAGCTGTCGGCGAGGAAGAGGCGGTCCAGCGTGGAGGGATCGGGCCTGCCCAGTATACGCTCGAATTCATCGAGCCAGGCTTGCGCGGCGACGGAAATATCCTTCGTCCTGTCCAGCATGACGCGACCTCGTGGCCGTCTTCGCGGCGTTTCCTCGCGAGCATGATCCGGAAAGTGTGCGGCAGTTTTCCGAAGAGATCACGCTCCAATCATGGAGGTCGAGGCTATCTGGTTTCCTTGGCACCCAAAAGCCGATTACCCCAGCAGCGAGAGCATGTGCCCCTGCTCAGGCGGAATGCGCCCCTTTAGCGTCTCGAGATAAATCCGCTGCACCGCCGCCGGCCCGCGGCTCTCGACCACGGTGAGGCATCTCTCCAAAAGAGGCGCGAAGCCCGACCAAGCCGCGCCAAAACGCTGCTCGACGCCGCCGGGCCCCCAGTCCTTGGCGCGCTTGCGGATCTGGTCCGGTGCGAAGAACCAGCGCGGCTTTGCCCCGGGCAGGGTGCCTTCGTCGGCATCGGTCGCCCGATGCGTCAAACCGACGCGCACGGAGCACTTCATCTGGTCGCGGAAATGCTGATGCAGCTCGGCCCGCAACGCGCTGCTGCCGGCCATGTCGACGAAAGCGACCGGCGCATCCGTCGGCAGCGCGTGGACGCGATCATAGGTGACGACCTCGTCGTAACAGGGCAGCGAGCCGACGAAGCCGGCATTGCCCGCGGACGTGAGTCCAATCACCTTGCGGCCGCGCGTATGCAGCAGATGAGCGAGCCCGAACGCGGTCTTGCTGGAGGCGCTGGAGAGCAGCACAGCGCGTGCGCCAAAATCCTCGTTCTCGGCAAGGAAGTCGTCGACCAGGAACGACAGCATGAACAATGGCCGCAGCAGCGCCTGAAGGTCGCCCTGGTGTCCGGCAAAGGCGGGATCGCCGGTGACGCGGGAATAGAGATTGTAGACCGGCGAGACCTGCTTGCGATGCTCGGCGCCGTCGCGAAGCGCGCGCTTGCTGACGTCCGCAGCCTCGATGACGAGATGCGTCGCCATCGGGAAATAGCCGAACAACCGCTCGCCCACGGCCACGCCTGGATGTTTCGAGGCAATGACCTCGCCAAATCCCCACACCGGGATGTTGCCGAAGCCCTCCGGCGCCGGAAAGATCTGCCAATATTTCAGCTCGTCGCCCATCACGGCATAGGTGATGTTGTTGGCGGTCAGCGCGAAGCGCTCGACCTTCACCAGCAGTGCGTCCTGCGGCAGCGCGGCTGCATCCGGAATGACGGTCTCGATCAGCTTGAATTGCTCGAGATCGTTGCGCGCAACGACGAAGTCGGTCGATGTCATGGTGAAGCCTTCGGCTTTTTCCGTGCCGGGATCTTGTCTTTCAGCCGCGGATGCTTTGCAACAGCAACATAGTTTTAAACGCCGTTTGTGGGCTAACTTCCAGGTTCAGTCCGGTTTCTGGTCCGCCCAGTAGGGATCGCGCAGCTTGCGCTTGAAGATCTTTCCGGTCGCCTCGCGCGGCAGGGCGTCCATGAACCGGACCTCTTTCGGCACCTTGAAGTTGGCCAGCCGCTCGCGCAGCCAGCCCTGCACGGACGCCGCGGACAGAAGGACGCCCGTCTCCGGCTCGATGCAGGCGCACAGCCGCTCACCATATTCGGCGTCGGGAATGCCGAACACGGCGCAATCGCGCACGCCGGGCATCGCGATCAGCACGTTCTCGATCTCGGCGGGGTAGATGTTGACGCCGCCTGATATCACCATGTCGCGTTTGCGGTCGCACAGGAACAGGTAACCGTCCTCGTCGAGATAGCCGACGTCGCCCACGCTGACGAGACCGTCGCGCCCCGCCTCGGCGCGCGCCTGCGCCTTGCCGTGATAGTCGAAATCGGGCACCGCCGTCTGGCGCATGTAGATTTCGCCGACCTCGTTGGCACCACAGAGGCTGCCGTCCTCGCGAAAAATCCTGACGATGCCGCCGTCGATGGCGCGGCCGACCGTGCCGGGCTTCTTCAAGGCCTCCTGCGCGGAGTGCCAGACCGGGATGCCGGTCTCGGTCGAGCCGAAATATTCATTGATCACCGGTCCCCACCACTCGATCATCGCCTTTTTCACGTCGGGCGGACAGGGCGCGGCGCCGTGCACGACGAAACGCAGCGAGGAGAGATCGTAGCGCTGCCGAGCCGCCTCGGGCAGTCGGAGCAGGCGTACGAACATGGTCGGCACCATGTGGATGTGCGTCACGCCGTGACGCTCGATCAGCGCAAGCAGCTCCTCCGCGTCGAACCGCGGCTGCAGGATGATGGTGCAGCCGTTGCGGAATGCCATCATGCCGTAGGAATGCGGCGCCGAATGATACATCGGTCCGTTGATCAGCACGACCTGGTCCTCGCGCGGCTTGATGCCGTAGGCGATCGCGCCGACGCGTTCGGAAGCGACCGCCTGCTCGGGTTGCATCGGCATGCGCCGCACGCCCTTCGGCATGCCCGTGGTCCCCGAGGTGTAGATCATCGCCGCCGCTCGGCGCGGCGGCTCCTGGGTTTCCGGATGCCCATCGCGCCAGCGGTCCCAATCCGTCAATCCCGCCGGGACCTCGGTCAGATCAGGAGGAATTGCGAAGGTCGCCGCGAGCTCGGGCGGCGTCGCGACGACGAGAAGGTGGATATCCGCCGGCACGCCGTCGCGGATCTGCGGCAGCAGATCGGCATGGCAGACCAGGATCTTGGCGCCGCTATCGGTCAGGATGTAACGGACTTCCTCGGCCTTGAGATGCCAGTTGATAGGCACCACCGGGCTGCCCAATGCGGCCGCGGCCGCGACCACCTCGAACAGGGCGAAATCATTGCGCAGCATCATGGCAACCGGCGCGCCTTCGGCAAGGCCGAGGGCGCGAAGCCCGCTCGCGGCGCGTTTGATGCGCGCCTGGATCGCGTCATAGCCGATCAGGCGTTCGCCGCTGATGATCATGATCTGTCCTTATTCCGCTCGCGTCAGCGATCATCCAGCACGTCGCCGAATCCCACCCAGCTCTTGCCGTTGAAGCGCCGGAGCTGAAGCTGCTGGAACGGCAAATAGTCGTCGGAGCCGGTGCTCACACTCATGCCCGGCAGCAGCAGCGGCAACTTCACCTCTTTCAGCGAAGCGGCCTGGCGCATGATGTTGTCGCGGCTGAAATCATCCTTGCACGCCTTCAGCACCGCCATCAGCAGCGTCGCGTAATGGTATCCAGCCGCGTAGTTGGAATTGGAGAGATCCGCATTCGGCATGTATTGCTTCATGAAGGCGAAAAATTCCTTCGCGCCTGGATCGCTGGCCCATTGCGGGTCCATCGTGTCCTTCTGGTTGCTCGACGAGATCAGGCCGACCGCATTGTCGAGGCCAG
The DNA here is from genome assembly GCF_023006515.1 of Bradyrhizobium sp. PRIMUS42. Classification (NCBI taxonomy): domain Bacteria; kingdom Pseudomonadati; phylum Pseudomonadota; class Alphaproteobacteria; order Hyphomicrobiales; family Nitrobacteraceae; genus Bradyrhizobium; species Bradyrhizobium sp. PRIMUS42. The sequence goes on along the minus strand of NZ_JALBGZ010000426.1, from coordinate 2,134 downwards.
CGGGCTCGAGGAACGAGATCGACGACGCTGACGTCGGTACGAACAGCAGGTCAGGCTTCCAGCCGATCTCAGCCACGCCCTTGATCATCTGCGAGGTGAACTTGCCGAGTACGACGCCGAACAGAACATCGGCGCCCGATGCCTTCAGGGTCGAGAGTTGCGAACTGATCGTCGGCGCGCTGGTCTCGTAGGTCTGCTCCGCGATGATCATGCTGGCGGCCTTGTCGCCGAGCGCGCGCTTGAAGCCGGCGACATAGTCGCGGCCGAAATCATCGTTCTGGGACAGGATGGCGATCTTGGCGCCGGGCTTGGTGCGCAGCACGTGCTTGGCGTAGACCACGCCTTCGGACTCGTAGGCGGCCATGCCGGGCATGGTCCACGGATATTTCTGCGGATCGGCCCATTTCGTCGCGCCCGAGAGCATGAACAGCTGCGGCACCTTCTTGCCGTTGAGGTACCGATGCACCGCGCTGTTGGTGGCTGTGCCGAGCGAGCCGAACATCATCAGCACCTCGTCCTGCTCCACCAGCTTGCGGGTCTGCTCGACCGTCTTCGGCGGCGAATAGGCATCGTCCAGCGTGATGAACTTGACCTTACGGCCGTTGATGCCGCCTTCGGCATTGACCTTCTCGAAGAAGGCCTCCTGCGCCCGCCCGATCGCGCCGAAGCCGGAGACGGGGCCGCTATAGGGCAGGGTCTGTCCGATGCGGATCTCGTCGCTGCCTCCGGCATCGGCGCTGCCGACGGCGAGCGTCAGCAGCGACATGCCGATCAATGCGGCTGCTAGCTTCATGGTGTCCTCCCGTTTTTTCTTGTCGGTCCAATCCTGTCGTTGGACCGCGTCGTCAGGCGCTCGCGCGCATCAGGAAGTCCTGGCGGGCCTGATCGAACTCAGCTTTCAACCGGTCGACCAGGTCGGAGACGGGCGGCGCGTCGGCGATCTGGCCGATGCCCTGGCCGCATCCCCAGATGTCGCGCCACGCCTTGGATTTCATGTTGCCCCCGGAGCCGAAGTTCATCTTGGTCTTGTCGGCGACCGGCAGATTGGCCGGATCGAGGCCCGCGGCGGCGATGGAAGGGCCGAGATAGTTGCCGTGCACGCCGGTGAACAGGTTCGTGTAGACGATGTCGTGCGCGGCGTGTTGCGTCAGCGCGGACTTATAGCCTTCGTCGGCGTTGGCTTCCCGTGTCGCGATGAAGCGCGTGCCCATATAGGCGAGGTCGGCGCCCAGCGTCAGCGCCGAGGCGATGCCAAAACCGTCGCTGATCGCGCCCGACAGCAGGATCGCGCCGTCAAACCATTGCTTGACCTCGCGCACCAGCGCGAAGGGCGAGAGCGTGCCGGCATGACCGCCCGCACCGGCGCAGACCAGGATCAGGCCATCAACGCCCTGCTCGGCGGCTTTTCGCGCATGCTTGACGTTGATGACGTCGTGGAACACCAGTCCGCCATAGGAATGCGCGGCCTCGACGAGCTCTGCCGGCGGCCGCAGCGAGGTGATTATGATGGGCGCCTTGTGCTTTACGCACGTCTCCATGTCCTTCATCAGCCGGTCATTGGAGGCATGGCAGATCTGGTTGACCGCGTAGGGTGCGACCTTCTTGCCGGGATTGCGAGATTTGTATTCGCCGAGCTCGTCCTCGATACGGCTCAGCCATTCGTCGAGCTTCTCGACCGGACGGGCGTTGAGCGCGGGAAAGGAGCCGACGACGCCCGCCTTGCACTGGGCGATCACCAGCTCCGGTCCGGAGACGATGAAGAGCGGCGAGCCGACGACCGGCAGCTCCAGGGAATTCTTGAGCAAGGCGGGCAGTGCCATCCGATCCCTCCTGATAATGCGCGCCGGCGGCCTGCTGGCCGATGGTCGAGCGTTTCCATGTCGATTGTCGCGCCGGCAGCGTGTCCGCCTGCGGTTTGATCTCACTATAGGGTTGGACGGCGGGCGGGGCATGGTTCAATATTGAACATGTGCTTATTCAGCTTTGAACGGAGCTGCCGGTGGATTGGGACCTCTGCAAGACCTTCGTCGCGGTGGCGGATACCGGCAGCTTTACCGCCGCGGCGCGGCGGCTGCACGCCAGTCATCCGACCGTCAGCCGCAAGATCGCGGCGCTGGAGGCGCAGCTCGGCACC
>NZ_JALBGZ010000425.1:0-5637 GCF_023006515.1 Bradyrhizobium sp. PRIMUS42 | reverse complement strand
CTTCGTCGACGTCCGCCGCTCCGGCATCATCGCGATGAAGCTCGACGACGGCGAAGCGATCGTCGACGTGCAGATCTGCACCGAGCGCGATGTGCATGGCTGCGATCGCGTGATCCTCACGGTGCCGCTGCCGCTGCTGCGCGAGATGGCCCTGCCGGCGAGCGCGCGCGCGAAGCTTGCCGCCACGGACGACATAGGCTTCGGCAATGTCATCAAGATCCTGCTGCGCTTCGCGCGGCCCTGGTGGCGCGAGCGGAAGGAAGATCTCGCAGGCATGACCTTCCTGCTGTCGGACGAGACGATCCCGGTGTGGTGGACGCAATATCCGAGCCGGCATGCCGTGCTCACCGGCTGGTTCGGCGGCCCGCGTACGGCGGAGCTAGAAAGACTCGATCCGCAAGGACTGATCGAGGCCGGGCTCGATTCGCTCGCCGCCATCTTCAAGCTGTCGCGCGAGGACATCGCGCACGAGCTCGTGGCAGCGACGGCGACCAACTGGGCGCACGATCCCTTCGCCCGCGGCGCCTATTCCTGGGCGACGCCGCGGACGCGCGCGGCACAAGCGATCCTCGCGCGTTCCGACGGCCTGGTGTTGTTCTCCGGTGAAGCGCTCTATCGCGGAGCCGACATGGGCACGGTGGAAGCCGCCCTGGCGAGCGGCCTGGAGACGGCCGGGATGATCCTTAGGGGATAAGAAAAAAGGCCCGCATCTCTGCGGGCCTCATCTCTCACCAGCGACTGCCGCCGAAGCCGAATGTCACGCTGGGGCCGCCGCCGCCGTAATATCCGTACGGGCCGCCGCCATAATAGCGGTGGTGCCTGGGGTAATAGCCATAGTTGCGGTGGTGCGAACGATAATAGCCATGATGGTGATGATGAGGCCGCCAATGATGGTGATGGCGATGGCCATGATGGTGGTGCCGGTGCTGCGCACTGATGTCGGTCGATTGGCTGGCTGGCGCGTTCCGCTGCGCGCTTGAATTGTCGGCCGCGTTTGCCGCCGATCCGCCGGCAAGCGCCGCAGCTCCGACCGCCATCGCGACAATGAGATACTTCATGTCATCACTCCAGTTGAATGTCGTGTGACAACAGATGGGCCTTCGCCGCGTTCCGGCCAGTGCGGGCGTCGAAACGACGCAGTATTGCGACGCCGCGATTCGCCCACGAGTGGGCGTCGTGGGATTTATTGTCGCATCAACGGCGTTGATCGCATTGCTGCCATCACTTGGCCGCGAACGACGCGATCGCGTCACCCGTTTCGTGACGCCATTGCAGACCTGTGGCCCGGATTGCGCTCCGCTCCATCCGGGACACGAGAGGGCTATGCCGGCTGGCGGATGCGTCTCAAGGATGCGGATCGGGAAAGCGGTGGCGTTCGGAGAGCGCGGCGAGGATCGCGTCCTTGTCGGCGATGAAGGCCCGTCCCTGGTGGCTGCCGGTCTGGTGCGGCGATGTCGCTCCGTCAGCCAGGACGAGCAGCGGCAGCGACTGATTCTCCTCGCCGAGAAGCCGATCACCGGCTGCCTGGGGCGCGGCCATGCGATGCGCTCGACATCCAGCTTGTCGGCGAGCTGGGGAAACGAGGCCAGCGCGCCCTCGATCAGCGCGCAATGCCAGCAGTAGAACAGGCGCCCCGGAAAGGCCGGGTCCTCGAAACCGGGGCGCAGCAGGAACAGGCGGTCGCGCGTCATGGGTCGCTCCGAAGCATGGCCGCTTTGCTGAGGATCAAACCGGCGGCCTCGTGCCGGTGCCGATGCATGCCGTCGACAACCCCGACAGCATCGCCTACGTCCTCGCCGATTCCGGCGCGCTGCTCGTGTTCGTCGATACACTGGAGCGCTGGCAGGCGATCGTGGCGACCGGCCAGCCGCTCGACCATCTCAAGCGCATCGTCTGCGCGGATGCAGGCGGGCTCATCACACCGGATGCGCGCATCGTCGGGCTCGATCACTGGCTCGCACAACCACCCGGCGCGACTGCGCCGCTGCCCGATGTCGCGGTCCAGCCGGACGATCTCGCCGCCATCGTCTACACCTCGGGCACGACGGGGCGGCCGAAGGGCGTGATGCTGTCGCACGGCAACGTGGTCGCCAACGTGAAGGCGATCGCGTGCCGTATCAAGGCCGAGCCGCACGACGTCCTCCTGTCCTTCCTGCCGCTCTCGCACACCTTCGAGGGCACCGGCGGCTATTACTATCCGATCGCCGCCGGCGCCTGCGTCGCCTATACGCGGTCGGTGCCGCAACTGTCGGAGGACCTGAAGCACGTGCAGCCGACAGTGCTGGTCTCGGTGCCACGGATCTACGAGCGCATCTACGCGCTGATCATGCAGCACCGGGCGGCAGCAGGCTGGATCGAGCGCACGCTGTTCGACCTCACGGTCGCAATCGGCGGGCGGCGGCGCGGATATTTTGAAGGAGCTGTGCGGCCACCTGAACTTCGATGCGAGCGTGTTCGAGGACGCGATCTGCATTCCCTGCCGCATGCCCTACATCACCAGCATGTTCATGCCGCGCAATTGGGCCGACCGGCCGCTGCCGGTGCCGAAGAACTCGGTCAACCTCGCTTTCGTCAGCCAGTTCGTCGAAATCCCCGACGACGTCGTGTTCACCGTGGAATATTCGGTGCGGGCGGCGCAAATGGCGGTCTATCAGTTCATGAAGATCGATCGCCCGGTGCCGCCAGTGACCCGCCACGACAAATCGCTCGCGGTGGTCTTCGCGACGCTGGAGAAGGCGTTCGCGTGACGACCGCGACGGCGCCACTGGCGCCTGCGATCGCCGCTATCGCGGCGCTGCCAGCGGCAGGCTGACGTGAAAGACGGCGCCCCCCGACGGCACGTTTTCGGCCCAGATGCGCCCGCCATGCGCCTTGACGATGGTATGGGCGATCGAGAGGCCGATGCCCATGCCTTGCGCCTTGGTCGTGAAGAACGGCTTGAAGATCTCGGTCACCTTTTCCGCGAGGATCCCGTCACCGGTATCGGTGACGGAGACGAGAGCCACATTGCCATCTGCGAGGCTGGTTCGCCCGACGACGCGGCGCCGCTTGTCCGGCAGATGCGCCACGGCATCTATGCCGTTCACGACGAGATTCAGAATGGCCTGCTGGAGCTGGATCTTGTCGGCCTTGACGCGGATCTCTCCGGATGAGGGCTCCGTCACCAGCTCGACATCGTGCGTCAGCGCCTGCACGGAGAGGAATCGAAACACCTCGCCGACCATCGCATTGAGGTCGAGTTCGCGCCGTTCGGTCGGGTCCCGCTTCAGAAACGCGCGCAGCCGGCTGATGACCTCGGCGGCCCGCTGATCGTCCCGGCAAATGTGGTCCAATATGTCCCTGACCTCGTCGAGGTCAGGCGCCGGATTCTGCAAGATCTGCTGGGCCGCCTCGGCATTGATCAGGATGGCGGCGAGCGGCTGGTTCAGCTCGTGGGCAAGCGAGACCGACATCTCGCCCGCGGTTGCGCGGCGATTCAAGTGGGCAAGCTCCGACATGCGCTGACGCGCCTCGACCTCCGCCACGAAGCGCAAGCGGCGCTCGCGCAGCAGGATGGCGATCATCAGCGCCTGCACCAAAACGACGCTCGCGACGATGGTGGCGTGCCAGTGATAGTGCTCCCAGAAGGTCTGTTCACGGAAACGGATCTCGCTGCCGGGGGGCAGATTGGCTTCATTCACGTTCCATCGTCTCAGCTCCCGCCAATCGAAGATCGGCTTTACGTTGTCTCCGGCGAAGGGGACGATGCTCGACGGGGCTTCGCCGTCGAGGATCCGCGTTGCCACTTCGCCGGCTTCCCGTCCTATCATTTCGGGCAGCAGCAGAAATCCGCCCAATCCGGAACGCCCGAGGAACGTATCGGACGTGATGATGATCGGGCGGTTGGCCTTTTCGGCGATGCGTGCGAGCGCCGAGGCCGGCGAATAATAGGTGCCTTCGCCGTCGGAATACATCGCCGAGGTCAGGATCGCAGAGCGGGCAGTCAGGGAGGCGAGGTGATCGCGGACCTCGCGCAGCACTGCGCCGGACAGATCGGTGACTTCGAGGTCGGGCATTGCGGCCGCGAAATCCTGCTTCCAGTGTCCATATGTCAGCGGATTCTTCCAGGCCTCGCCGACGAGGACGACATGGTTCAGGTCGGGAACGACGGCGCGGGCTGCGGTCAGCAGCTGCGCCGGCCGTACCCGTGCGAAGACGGCCGTCGTGTTGGGCAGGAAAAGCGCGCGCGTCTCAGGCAGATCGGGCACGAAGCCGTAGACGACGGGCGCGCCTGGCCAGATCTCCTGCTTGCGCTTCTGAAGGAATTTCGCCGACGCAACGCCGATCGAAACGATGACGTCGATCGGCCGCTGCGCATATTTGGTCCTGAGGTGGCCGACCAGGCTCTCTTCATAGCCGGGTCCCGGGAAGCGGGTGAGATCGAGGCTTTCGCCGTAGGTCACCGTGTGAGCCGTCCCGCTCTGCTTTGCGGCGGCGCGGATGCCGGCGAAGATCTCGGAATAAAACGGTGAGCGGAAATCGGCTTCTTCCAGAACCAGGATCGAACGCTGCCGCTTGCCGTCGGCCGCGATGCATTCACGCGACAGGCTTGCGAGCAAGCAGACGATCAGGATGCGCACCAGCCCGATGATCATACGCGTTGCTGGACCGTGGCCCGCCCCCATTGCAATCGCGTCTCCTCGATGAGGACGCGTGCCCGAGCATAACCGGCTGACCTGGAGTTTCAACGGAGCGATGCGCGACGGTTGCGCAATCACTCAAGGCGGGACGAAGTGCCGCTACTTGAACGGATCCTGGATCGACGGCGACGACTGGCGGATGCGGCGCACACTCACCGGCTTACCGTCGGAGACGAACAGCAGTTCATATCGACGGCCTTCGTTGTCGGTCGCTGAGCAGGTGACGTCGTTGACCTTCCTGGCGGCGAAATTGCCGGTCTGGCGGCAGAGGCCGGTAGAGGTCTGCTCGGCCGGCACCGGCAGGCCGTCGACCTTGGGACGGTGCTTGGAGTTGAGCAGCATGCGGTCGATCGGCAGCTCGTAGGAATTGTCGTCGGCGCGCTTGCCGTTCTCCCCGGAGAACGACACCACGTGGCTGTCGTCGGAGGGATCGTCGACCGCGACCGCGAAATTGACCCGGCCCTTGTCGCCGTGGGCGTAGGCCACCGTCTTGCAGGCGAAGGCGCGGCCGGCGACCTTGAAGGTCTTGCAGTGGCCGGATATCAGCGCCAGCAGGTCGATATAGGCGTTCTGCGGCGCCGGCGGATTGTGGACCGGGATCGGGGCGGAAGACTCGGCAAAACAAGGGCTTGCAGAAGCGGCAAGGGTGGTGGCCAAAGCCAGCATGGCGGCCAGCGGCGGTCGGCAGAGGCGCATCGGAGGGCTCACGCGCCAGGGAACCAGGGAAAATTTCCGCACCACAACCATCGAACCACAAATTGGTTGCGATCCCGTTTGTTCTGCAAGTCCCGTCTGGAATACCACCGCGCCACCCCAACGGCGAATTCGCCCAAATCGCCCAACCCGTCCCGCCAGCACTTGCCGTCAGGCCGGTGTTTTTTTCGTGGCGGAGCTACCCCATCGCCGCCTGCCAGCGCCTGTCGCGCAGGGACGGGCGGCGGTGCAGGCGGGCGTCCAG
>NZ_JALBGZ010000424.1:0-5644 GCF_023006515.1 Bradyrhizobium sp. PRIMUS42 | reverse complement strand
GGCCGCGGCCGTTCCAGGCGCAAGTCCGACGGCGACCGCACCGGAGATGCTCTTGGCCGCCGCGCTCATATCGGCGCGCGCCTGCTCGCATTGACGCAATATGAGCTGTGCGTGGCGATACAGCACCTTGCCCGCTTCCGTGGGCACGACGCCGCTTTTGGTGCGCACCAGGAGCTGCTGGCGGACCTCGCCCTCCAAGGTCGCGAGCTGCTGGCTGAGCGCCGGCTGCGCGACGTGGAGCACATCGGCGGCCTGCGTCAGGCTGCCGACGTCGACGATCTTCACGAAATACTGAAGACGCCTCAGATTCACCTTGTCCCTCGGACCGATCGGCGCACCGGCCTGCTCGGCTGCGCGGCATTCAACGGGGCGCGGAGGAGAATCCAACCATAAGATATGCCTATCAGGCCAGATTGAACTCGTGTTGGTCAGCGCCGGCGGCTGTCTTTAGCGTCGCACCTCTCCAGACCGGGGTCAATCGCCATGAACCGTCCTCGTATTTCCGCGCGCGTGAGACGCATCAAGCCTTCGCCCAGCACTGCCGCTGCCGATCGGGCGAGCGCGCTCAAGCGAGAGGGCAAGAGTATCGTCAGCCTCGTGGTCGGCGAGCCGGATTTCGACACGCCCGCGCATATTCGCGCCGCCGCCGTCCGGGCGATGGAGAAGGGAGAGACGCGGTACACGGTGCTCGCCGGCACGCCTGAGCTGCGTCAGGCGATCGCCGCCAAGCTGAAGCGCGAAAACGGTCTCATCTACGACCCCGCGGAGATCGTCGTCACCAACGGCGCCAAGAGCGCGATCTACAGTGCGCTCGAGGCGACGCTCGAGGCCGGCGACGAGGTGATCATTCCCGCGCCCTACTGGGTATCCTACCCGGACATGGTGCTCGCCTGCGAGGGGATACCCAAGATCGCCGCCTGTCCGGAAAGCCAGGGCTTCAAGATCTCGCCGGCCCAGCTCGAGGCGGCGATCTCGGAGAAGACGCGCTGGCTGTTGATCAACTCGCCATCGAACCCGACCGGCGCAAGCTATTCCGCAGCGGAATATCGCGGGATTGCCGAGGTTCTCGCCCGCCATCCGCATGTGCTTGTCATGACCGACGACATTTACGAACACATCCGTTTCGACGGCGAGAGAACGCCGCATCTGCTCAACGCCGCGCCCGAACTGCGTGAACGCGTCCTCGCCGTCAACGGCGTATCCAAGACCTATGCGATGACCGGCTGGCGCATCGGCTGGATCGCCGGACCCGCGGACCTCATCGGCGCGTTGAACACGCTGCTGTCGCAGTCGTCGGGCAATGCCTGCTCGATCAGCCAGGCGGCGTCGGTCGCGGCGCTCACCGGCGACCAGAGCTTCGTCGGCGAGACCGTTGCAACCTATCGGGCGCGTCGCGACCTCACGCTGGCGCGTATCAACGCCATCCCCGGGCTGAGCTGCCGGCCGCCCGACGGCGCCTTCTACCTCTACGTCAATTGCGCAGGCCTGATCGGGCGGACGACGCCGGTCGGGACTCGTCTCGAGAACGACGGTGACGTCGTGATGTACTTGTTGGAGGCGGCCGGCGTGGCCCTCGTCAACGGTGCCGCCTACGGTCTGTCGCCATTCTTCCGTGCATCGATCGCGACGTCGCAGACGGCTCTCGACGAAGGCACGGATCGCATCGCCCGCGCGGTTGCCGAACTGCGCTAACCTGCAATCGATCGAAAGCACACCGCCATGGCCGGAATCGTCAGAAACCCCTCCGCTCCCCAGGTCGACCCGTCGACCATCGCCAAGCTGCGGACCATCGCGGTGGCGCTGCTGAGCGATCAACTGCACCGCAACTGCGGCAGTATCGGTCTTCGGCCCTACCATTCGCCCGCCCCGATGGCCGGCACCGCGGTGACCGTGAAGACGCGCGGCGGCGACAACCTGGCCATTCTGCGCGCCTATGATTTCTGCCGGCCCGGCGATGTCATGGTGGTCGACGCCGGCGGAGACACCACCAACGCGCTGGTCGGTGGCATCATGACGTTTGCGGGCGCCTCGCTGGGCCTCGCCGGCATGGTGCTCGATGGCGCCATTCGGGACGCAGCCGAAATCGGCACACGAACTTTTCCGGTTTATGCCCGCGGCGTGAACCACCGCGGCCCCTACAAGGACGGGCCGGGAGAGATCAACGTGCCGATCACGGTTGGCGGCATGGTAGTCAATCCGGGCGACGTAATCGTCGGCGACCAGGATGGGCTCCTCGCCTTCCAGCCCGCTCTTGCCGCGAGCGTCATCGAGAAGGCGCTGGCTCAACACCAGAAGGAGGAGGCGACGATGCAGGCGATTCGCGAAGGCCGCTGGGACCGCTCCTTTGTTGATGCGCTGGAAGCGCGGTGCGCGAACTAAAGGGCTTTTGTTCTATTGAGAATTGCTCATCGCGCGTTCACGCCGGGAGGACCGGGGTCGGCCGCGCTCAGCGCAGCGCAGATGCGCGCCGTTCGTTTCCGACGCGAGCAAGAAAGAAGCGCTCAAGGGCTGCGTCGCTCGAGGCGTTCGATCCGCGGACTTGGCGGCAAGAGTTTGCGTTGGCCGGCGGAAGGTGCTGTCTTGGGTCGCTATCACGTCCGTCGTGCCAGACCAACCCCTCGCGGAGCTTGAATGTATAAGCGAGCTTGTCGTCCGAGATCGTCCACTCCGCCATCTGCGGCTGAGGCTGAAAATTCTCATCGGCGGCGACCAGCGTGTCGTAGACCATGTAGCCATGGTCGCGGGAAATGTAGGCCGTCGACGTGATCGGATCGATCAGACGCAACGGCGCATGCATGACCGCCCGGATGGTTTTCGGCGGCGCCGCCGCGGCAGGAATCGAAGCCCCGATCAGTGCGGCCGTTGCGCCGATCAGAGCCTCGCGGCGGGTGAGGCGTCCGAAGGACGCGTGCGCGGCAGAACGGCGAGAACTATCCATGTTGCGCTCCTATGAGGCCGATGCCTTCCAGACGATAGGCAAGTCTATGAAGGGGGGACCGCCTTTGGAAATTCAAATTACAGGGCTCGATCTATCGGAATAAGCGATAGGAATAAAAGAGGGGCAGGTGCATTGCGGCATGACCGCAAGGCTGAAGCGGCTGCCTCACACCGCCAGAGCCATCCCTCCGCCACCAGGATCCGCCGCTCCATCTAATCTGCCCTCATCTCCACACAGGATTGCGTGGACCTTGGCGACCGTGAAACTCTGCGCCGATCGCGCAATTTGGTACCCTCGGGCTGCTACCGCATCGCAAACATAGGCGGGAATCCGGGCGCTCAAATCGATCACTTCGCCGGGCGCCGAGAATCTCGGCGCCGCGACCGCATCCGAAATCGACATACCGTGGTCGACGACATTGAGAATGACCTGAAGAACGCCCATCGGAATATGCGAGCCCCCGGGCGCCCCCAGCAGCATCCGCAATCGGTTTCCGGCAAACACCATGGCTGGAGTCATGGATGTGACCCGGCGACGACGGGGTTCGAGGGAACGCGAATTGCCGGGCCGAGGATCGAACATTCCGATAGCTCCGTTGTACATGAAGCCCAGGCCAGGGGTGAGAACGCCCGATTGGGCCCCGAGCGAGTGGGTCATGGTGACGGCATTTCCCTGCCCGTCCAAGACAGACACGTGCGTCGTGGTCTTCGTCTCGCGATCCCCCACTCGTTCGATACGCACCCGCTCCCCTCGCTTGATCTCATCCGCCTCCTGCCGGCACACCCCGGCATCGAAGATCGCGGCGAGCTCCACCCGGTCATGCCGCGGTCTCCAATCAACGCCTCCTTTGCGAGCTGAGCACGCTTCATGACTTCCGCAATCGTGGTGATGTAGCCAGGCGTATTGTGTCCCATGGCACGAAGGTCGAAATGCTCCAATGTGCGCAGCATGCGCAATAGCATCACCCCGCTCGTCGGTGGTGGCAGCACGCTGACCTGGTGACCGCGATAGTCGGCCCACAACGGGGCCACGGGCTCCGTTTCATATGTCTCGAGATCGTCACGACGCAATAGGCCGCCGTTCCTTTCCATATCCTGCGAAATCGCATCGGCGATGCGTCCCGCGTAAAAACCGGCTGCGCCATCCCGGGCAATCGTCTCGAGCGTCGCACCGTAATCGGCATTGCGCACGACAGCGCCTGTTTTTAGCGCAGTTCCATCAGTTGCAAAGAACAGGTCCGCGTAAGCCGGCGTCTGGCGCAGACGATGAATGTTGTCGGCCCGGCCGGCATCATCGACGACGAACCATTGCTCGCGTACGGCCGGCGTGATGCGGTATCCGTTGACGGCGAGGCGCAGCGCCGGTTCGACGACATCCCCCCACGGCAATGTCCCGTAGCGACGGTGAAGCTCGTACCAGCCCTTTACGGCGCCCGGCACGGCGATCGACTGATAGCCGAAGTCGTTGACGTATCCCTTCAGCACGAACCCGAAGCCATCCGGGGTCTCGCGTTCCAGCAAATGGCTCCACATGCCGGGGACCACGGCAGCAGGCGCTTCAAAGAGGAAATTCAGACCATCATGAATGCCGCGGGCCGGAAAATAGACCTGGGCGCACCCATAGCCAGCCACATCGCCGTTCATCTGGTCGACCACGCCTTGCGCGTAGGCGCATGCAACAGCCGCATCCACAGCGTTCCCGCCGGCCATCAAGATGCGAGCACCAACCTCGACTGCATCGGGCTGCTCGGCGACCACAATACCCTTGTTCACGGCCCCACTCCCTAAGACAAACGCCGGATTTGATCCTCACATCTGTCCTGTTCGAGCGCATGCCAAATGTGTCGGGGCCACAGCGCAGATTCGCTGTTTGTTGGCGTCTCACCGACATCTCATGCCGGATGATCTGAAATACGGAGCTATGCTCGGCACGAAATAATCGGTGCAGCGTTTCGCTGGACAGAACCCATCACGCCTCTTAAGCGTGGCGATCCCCTGTTTCGATCGGCTCCGGCTCTGACCTGGATTGATCCCATCGTCCGTCCAGGCTTCAACGTCCCAGCGATCCGTGAAGCTTCGACGGCCAATGCAATCCGATCCAGGTCGTCTTCCGAAATCGCAAGTGACAGCGCCATCATGCCGCGCCGGGCGATTCAGATGCCCTCTTGCAACATGTGGAGATAGAACAGCTCGCGCAATCCGAGATTGGAAGCGGCGGCTGACCGGCCGTCGAAAACACCGTTTGAAAAACCGTTTTAGTTCGGCTCTCTCAAACGGTTTCTCTCGCTAAGGTCTTGATTTATATGGTGGGCGCACCAGGGCTCGAACCTGGGACCCGCTGATTAAGAGTCAGCTGCTCTACCAACTGAGCTATGCGCCCGAAGGCCGGTCAAAGCCTTGCGAGGCCGGTCGTTTAGCAAAGCGATCCGGGTCTGGCAAGCGATCGGACACAAGTTTTCCAAGGTTCTTCCACAGGCCCGGAAAAGCGAAAAGCCGCTGGATTCCAGCGGCTTCGCCAAGGTTAATCGTGGCAGAATCCCTGATGGCTCAGAGCCGGCCTTCGCGGTCGCGGTCCGGACCGCTGTCGCGCTCGAAACGGTCGTGGTGAAAATGGTCCATGCCGCGCTCCATCATCCGGTCCATGAAGTGGCGGTGCAGCGGGCCGTCCTCGCCGCCGCCGAACGGGCCGCGGTGGCGGGTCAGCACG
>NZ_JALBGZ010000423.1:0-5658 GCF_023006515.1 Bradyrhizobium sp. PRIMUS42 | reverse complement strand
AGTCCGGCGAGGCGGGCGCAGCGGACGAGGCGCGTGCGGCGCTGGTGCGGCTCGAACGGCATTATCTCAACCATCCCGTGAGGGGCGGCTGGTACGACCAGTTCGATCGCGACGGCAAGTCGCTGATCGACACCATTCCCGCGTCGTCGTTCTATCATGTTCTCTGCGCAGTCACGGAAGCGGAACAGGTGCTGGAGTAAGTGTCTCTTGTTCTGACGCGTTTTCTTCACGCGAACCGGTCCCACTTCGCTTGAAAACGCTATGTCAAAGCCAGCGCTTGCGCCGCTTGAAGCTCTTGAGGTTCTTGAAGCTCTTGCGCTGGTCGCCCGCGCCGCCGAGGTAGAATTCCTTGACGTCCTCGTTGTCGCGCAACTCGTCGGCGGTGCCGTCAAGCACGACCTTGCCCTGCTCCATGATGTAGCCGTGGCTCGCCACCGACAGCGCGGCGCGCGCGTTCTGCTCGACCAGGAGGATGGTGACGCCGAGATCGCGGTTGATTTTCTGGATGATCGAGAACACCTCTTTCACCAGCAGCGGCGACAGGCCCATGGAGGGCTCGTCCATCAAGATCATCTTTGGGCGCGCCATCAGCGCCCGGCCGATCGCGAGCATCTGCTGTTCGCCGCCGGAGAGGTAGCCGGCAAGGCCGGTACGCTCTTTCAGGCGCGGAAAATAATTGAAGACCATGTCGAGGTCGGCGTCGACCTCGCGGTCCCTGCGGGTGAAGGCTCCGAGCTTGAGGTTCTCCAGGGACGTCATGTCGGCGACGATGCGCCGCCCCTCCATCACCTGGAAGATGCCGCGGCGGACGATCTTGTCGGGATCGATACCGTCGATCCGCTCGTTTTCGAACACGATTTCGCCGCGCGTGACTTCGCCGTCCTCGGTCTTGAGCAGCCCCGAGATCGCCTTCAGCGTCGTCGACTTGCCGGCGCCGTTGGCACCCAGCAGCGCCACGATCGCCCCCTTGGGCACCTCGAGGCTGAGGCCGCGCAGCACAAGGATGACGTCGTCATAGACGACCTCGATGTTGCGCACTGCGAGGAGGGGCGGGGCGGCGACGGCCGTCGGCTTGGTGCGGGATGCTTCGAGAGTGTCGGTCATTGGTGTGCCTACCAAATAGCTACGCTCGTCATGCCCGGGCTTGTCCCGGGCATTCACGTACTTCGTGCCGTGAAGTCAGACGTGGATGGCCGGGACAAACCCGGCCATGACGTCCTGAGTTTGCGTTACCAGCCCAGCAATTCCGGCTTGCGCGGCAGCTCGACGGTCTTGACCTTCTCGAGCTTGATCGTGCCCTTGGCCATGAGATCGTTGAGGTCGCCGTCGGTCGCGCCCGAGATCTTGGTGCGATAGAGATCGACCTTCAGCGTGCCGCGATGGTCCTTGTCGGTCCAGGTCGAGGCATTGCAGACGCCTTCCATGCCGGCCGGCACCCAATCCTTCTTCTGGTAAAAGCCCTTGGCGACGTTCTCACCGGTGGCGCCGCCGTTCTTGGCGGCCCAGTCGATCGCCTCCTTCATGTACAGCGCCGAGCAGACGGCCGCGACGTAGTGCACGGGACGATAGACCTTGCCGCTGGCGTCGGACATCTTCGAGATCTCCATCAACGTCTTCATGCCGGGCGCATCGCCGCCCCAGCTCACCGCGGTGCGCAAGGGGAAGATCACGCCGTTGGCGGCATCGCCGGCCGTCTTGGCGGCGTTCTCGTCCATGCCCCAGACATTGCCCATGAACTGGATCTCGACGCCGGCGGTCTTGCAGGCCTTCAGCACCGAGATGTTGGAGGCGGCGGTGTTGCCGAGATAGGCGTAGTTGGCGCCCGAAGATTTCAGGCTCAGGCACTGCGCGCTGTAGTCCCCCGGCGCGAGCGCGAACACCAGCGGCGGCAGCACCTCGAAGCCGAGCTCCTGCGCCATTGCTTCACCGGCAGCCTTCGGCGCGTTCGGATAGGGATGGTTGGCGCCCATGTGCACGAATTTCGGCTTGCCGGACTTGCCCTTGGCCTTCCAATCCTCGGCGGCCCACATCAGCATTGCGCGCAGCGAGTCCGAATAGCTCGGGCCATAGAAGAAATTGTAGGGCGCGGGCTTGGCCTTGCCGCTGACGCCTTCGGGATCGGTGAGGGCGGCGGCATAGGAGCCGGACATGTCGGGAATCTTGTCCTGGGCGAGGAAGCCGGTCAGGGCCTCGGTGTCGGCCGTGCCCCAGCCCATGATCGCGGCGACCTTAGAGTCCGGCGCCGACCACTTCTTGTAGAGCGCGATCGCGCGCGGCACCTGATAGCCATAGTCGTTGGTGTCGACGTTGAGCTGCTTGCCGCCGACGCCGCCGTTCTTGTTGACCCAGGCGAAGGTGTCGGCGACGGCCTGACCAAAGGGCGTGCCGACGTCGGAGGTGCCGCCGGAATAGTCGGCGAGGTGCCCGATCGCGATCTGCGCCTGCGCGCCTGCCGAAAATGCGGCGATCGCCATGGCGAGCGATGCGGTGCTCAAAAGGGACTTCATCGTCATGGGTCGGTTCCTCCTGTTTATTGTTTAAGTGAAGTTGCCCGCGCTCAATGCGAGAACGGGTAGAGTTTCCAGTACGCCTTGATCTGCCGCCAGCGATGCGCGAGCCCGTCAGGCTCGAACATCAGGAACGCGATGATGATCACCCCGATCGCGATCTCGCGCAGGAAGGTGATGTTGGTGTTGAGCGACAGCGCCTTGTCGATCGCGCCGCCCTTCAAATAGTGGCTGATGAACTCCATCCCCTCGGGCAGGAGCACCACGAAAGCGGTGCCCATCAGCGTGCCCATGATCGAGCCGGTGCCGCCGATGATGATCATGGCGAGGAACAGGATCGAGCGCTCGATGCCGAAACCCTCCTGCGACACCACGAGCTGGTAGTGCGCGTAAAGGGCGCCGGCGATGCCGGCGAAAAAGGCGGCGAGCCCGAACGACAGCGTGCGGTATTTCGTCAGGTTGATGCCCATGATCTCGGCGGAGAGATAATGGTCGCGGACCGCCACAAGCGCGCGGCCGTCGCGGGTGCGCATCAGATTGGTGACGAGGACATAGCTCGCCAGCACATAGGCCAGCACGACGTAGAAATACTGTTTGTCGCCGCGCAGCGTGTAGCCGAAGATCGAGAACGGGTTTGCGCTTGCCGGCACCGAGCCGCCGGAGAACCATTCGGCACGGGAGAAAAAGTCGAGCAGGATGTATTGCGCGGCGAGCGTTGCGATGACGAGGTAAAGCCCCTTCAGCCGCGCCGCCGGGATGCCGAAGATCAGGCCGACCAGCGCGGTGACGATGCCCGCGAGCGGGATTGCGAAGAACACCGGGATCGGCGCGTTGTTGGAGATGTACGCCGAGGTGAAGGCGCCGAGCAGGAAGAAGGCCGCGTGCCCGATCGAGATCTGACCGGTGAAGCCGACCAGGATATTCAGGCCGAGTGCCGCGATCGAGAAGATGCCGATCTGGATCAGGATGCTGAGCCAGTAGCCGCTGAAGAATTGCGGCGCGAGGCACAGCAGCAGCACGCCCGCGATGGCGAAGTTGCGGCTGGTGGTGGTCGGGAAGATCGTGGTGTCCGCCGCGTACGAGGCGCGGAAATCACCAGCAGGAATGAGGGCAGGGCCGGCCATGGTCAGATCCGCTCGATGTCATGGGTGCCGAACAGCCCGTAGGGCTTGATCATCAGCACGATGATGAGGACGTAGAACGGCGCGATCTCGTAGAGATTGCCCCAGTGCAGGTATTCGCTGTCGATATATTGCGCGACGTTCTCGAGCAGGCCGATGATGATGCCGCCGAGCACGGCACCGCCGACCGAATCGAGCCCGCCGAGGATCGCCGCCGGAAACACCTTGATGCCGTAACCGGCAAGGCCCGAGGACACGCCGTTCACGACCGCGACGACGACGCCTGCAACCGCCGACACCGTCGCCGAGATCGCCCAGGCCATCGCGAACACGCTCTTCACGGAGATGCCGAGCGACTGCGCCACCTGCTGGTTGAACGCGGTGGCGCGCATCGCAAGACCATATTTGGATGCGCGGAAGAACCAGGCCATGCCGATCATCATCGCGACCGACACCACGAGGCTCATGACATAGACGGTCTGGATCTGGAGGCCGAACAGGCTGACCGACTGGCTCTCGAACACGCGCGGGAACGGCTGCGGATTGACGCCGAACATCCATTTCAGCGTCGCCTGGAGCACGGTGGAGAGGCCGATCGTCACCATGATCACCGAGATGATGGGCTCGCCGATCATCGGCCGCAGGATCAGGACCTGGACCGCAATGCCGAACACGAACATGAATACCAGCGTCATCGGCATGCCGATCCAGAACGGCACCTGGTATTTCGCCAGCAGGGCCCAGCACACCCAGGCGCCGACCAGCAGCAATTCACCTTGCGCGAAATTGACGACCTGCGTCGCCTTGTAGATCAGCACGAACGACATCGCGACCACGCCGTAGAGCGTGCCGACAACGAGGCCGTTGACCAGGAGCTGGATGAGGAAGGCGGTGTTCATGTGATGCTCGCGGACAAATGCGGCGCGCTCTTCCCCTCTCCCCTTGTGGGAGAGGGTGGCTTCGCGAAGCGAAGACGGGTGAGGGGTTGTTTCGGCAGTGACGGTGCGGAGAGACCCCTCACCCGAGTAAGGGCGTGGCTGATAGCGGAGAGGCCCTCTCCCACCAGGGGAGAGAGCACATTAACGCGCATCGCGCTCGTTGCCGACGGAAACATCACTCCGCCGCCTCCGCCATGTGACCATGCCCGCCGAGATCCACCACGCGCAGTGTGGTCCGCACCCGCTGCGTGGTGCCGTCCTGGAAGCGGATTACGGTATCGACGGGGATGTCGGCATCGCCGCGGTAGATGGCGTCGATGATCCCGGCGTATTTCTCGTTGATGACGCTGCGGCGCACCTTTCTTGTGCGGGTGAGCTCGCCGTCGTCGGCGTCGAGCTCCTTGTACAGCAGGAGGAAGCGCGAGATGCGCTGGGCCGGCGGCAGCGTGGCGTTGACGGTCTCGACCTCTTTCTGAAGCAGCGCATAGACTTCGGGCCGCGAGGCGAGATCGCTGTAGGTGGTGAAGGAGAGGCGGTTCTTCTCCGCCCATTTCGAGATGATGGAGTAGCGGATGCAGATCATCGCCGCGAGCGCGTCGCGGCCTGCGCCCAGCACCACGGCTTCGGCGATATAGGGCGAAAATTTCAGCTTGTTCTCGATGAACTGCGGCGAGAAGCGCTCGCCGCGCGAAGTCTCGGCGAGATCCTTGATGCGGTCGATGACGACGAGCTGCTGGTTCGCGTTGAAATAGCCGGCATCGCCCGACAACATCCAGCCGTCCCTGATGTCCGCGACGCTGGCCTCGGGATTCTTGTAATAGCCGAGAAACATGTTGGGGTGCCGCACCACGATCTCACCGACGCCATGGACGTCGGCGTTATCGATCCGGATCTCGACGTCGTCTGACATCGGCACGCCGGTTGTATCAGGGTCGACCTTGCCCTCGGGATGCAGCGTGTAGGCTCCCAGCAGCTCGGTCTGGCCGTACAGGGTGCGCAGCGGCACGCCCATGGCCTGGAAGAACTTGAAGGTCTCAGGACCGAGCGCCGCGCCGCCGGTCGCGGCCGAGCGCAGCCGGGTGAAGCCGAGGC
>NZ_JALBGZ010000422.1:0-5666 GCF_023006515.1 Bradyrhizobium sp. PRIMUS42 | reverse complement strand
AACCCATTCGGTGGCGGCGATCGCATCGTCGACGGCGGCAGGAAATCTGTGCTCCGGCGCGAGTCGGTAGTCGACCGAGACGAGACGGCAACCGGTCGCATGCGCCAGCGCCGCTGCGATGCGATCATGCGTGGCGATGCTGCCGGCGACGAGGCCGCCGCCATGAAAGAACACGAAGCCGGGCGCGCGCTCCTCGGCATTTGCCGGCGTGTAAAGTCGATAGGGCAGTTCGCTGGCGCGGCCGGGCAGCACACCGTCGCGTGTCGTCACATCCGGCGCATCGGTGCGCGCGAACTGCATCAGCTTGGCCAGCGATTGCCGCCGCGCCTCCACGCTCGGCCGGCTTCTTGCCTGCGGCGCGGCCGCAGCCATCATGGTCAACAAGCGCCTTGCGAGCGGATCGAGCGGCATGGTGAACTCCGTATCATTGCTCGCATTATAGCCGGTTTGGCCTGCTTTACCCGCCAGGGGAGGGTGCCAGTCCCGCAGCAAATCGTTTAGAAATTGGGACAATAGTGCCCGGGTATTTCCAAGGGGAGGCCGGTCATGGCCGAAATCAAGAAGCCGATCGAATATTCGCCGAGCTGGACCTTCTTCGAGGGCAAATGGCACGACGGCAATGTGCCGATCATGGGCCCGCGCACGCATGCGGCCTGGCTCGGCTCGGTGGTGTTCGACGGCGCACGCGCGTTCGAGGGCGTCGCGCCCGATCTCGACCGACACGTCGCGCGCGCCAATCAATCCGCGATCAATTTTGGCCTGAAGCCGGTGGTCGATACCGGCACCTGGCTCACGCTCGCAAACGAGGGCATCGCGCGTTTCGCGGCGAATGCCGAGCTCTACGTCCGTCCGATGTATTGGGCTCAGAACGGGGCCGGTGGCGGCGTGCTGTTCGACCCCGAGACCACCAATTGGTGCCTGTGCATCTACGAGGCGCCGATGCCAAAGCCCGTCGGCAACGCCATCACCCTGTCGCCGTTTCGCAGGCCCACCGCCGAATGCGCGCCGGTCGAGGCGAAGGCGGCCTGCCTCTATCCGAACAATTCGCGCGCGCTTGCGGAAGCCGCTTCCCGCGGATTCCAGAACGCGCTGATGCTCGACATGCTCGGCAATGTCGCGGAATTTGGTAATTCCAACGTGTTCATGGCCAGGGACGGCCTGGTCTATACGCCGGTGCCCAACGGCACGTTCCTCAACGGCATCACGCGCCAACGCGTCATCAATCTGCTTCGCGGCGACGGTGTCACCGTGGTCGAGAAGACGTTGCGCTATGCCGATTTCCTGGCCGCCGACGAGATCTTCTCCACCGGCAATTTCGCCAAGGTCGCCCCGGTGATCCGCATCGACGAGCGCGAGCTGAAGCCGGGCCCGTTCTACACCAAAGCGCGCAAGCTCTATTGGGACTTTGCGCATGCGGTGAAGCTGGCGGCTTAGGCTCGCATGCGCGCCACGGACACCGCTGTCATCGTCCGCGAAGGCGGACGATCCAGTATTCCAGAGGCCGCAGTGATTGACCCGATGGGCCGCGGTGTACTGGATGCCCCGCCTGCGCGGGGCATGACACCGACTTCTTAGCCCCGTCGCTGAAATCGGCTGAACTGAAACGCCTGCGTCGAATTCCACGGCGTATGATGCGTCTCGCCGCGCGTCTCGACCAGCTCGAACTCCGGCCCCAGCTCCGCTGCAAGGCTGGCGCTGTCATGGCGCTGCACCGGCAAGCCGCTGCATTTCTCCGGACCGTCGAGCGCAAACGTCGCGATGATGACGTGGCCGCCGGGCGCAACCGCAGATCGCAGGTGCTCGACATAAGCAGCCCTGTCGCGGGAATCGGTCAGGAAGTGAAACGCCGCGCGATCATGCCATACATCGTAGACCCTCGCCGGCCGCCACGTCGTGGCGTCGGCGACGATCCAGTCGATCGTCGAGGCGGCTTGCCCAATTCGGCGCTTGGCCGCGTCGAGCGCGTTGGCGGAAAGGTCCAGCACGGCAACATCGCGATATCCGTCGTGCAAGAGAGCGTCGACCAGACGCGAAGCGCCGCCGCCGATATCGATGATGGCGGCGTCATGATCCGCCGTCGCCGCGCGGATCATCTCGAGCGAGATCGCCGGGCTGTTCTGAAACCAGCTGACTTCCGCCTCGCCCTTGGTGGCGTACACGTGCTCCCAATGGCCGCTTCGGTCAGGCAAGGCGCGTGCTCCGGACTAAGCCGGCATGACAGCGAGCGAGGCAGCATCGCTCTCAGCCGGCAGCTTGCGCATCCACCACATGGGGACGCGCCAGCACAGACGAAAGAGCTATTCGTCCTTCTTCGACATCCGCTCCAGGCGTTCCTGCATTTCCTTCATCTGCTGGCGCAGATCGTCGATGTTGCTGTCCTTCGGCGCCTCTGCGTTCGCGTCCGGCTCGGTCTCAGCGCTTGTCGCCGACCGCGGCGGGACGAAGGGCTTGAACATCGAAAAAGTCTGCTGGAACAGCTCCATGTTGCGGCGGACCTGTTCCTCCAAGGGAGCAAAAGGAGTGCCGGACAGGCTATTGGCGATCTGCTTGCGGAACTTCTCTTGCTCCTGGGTCAGGGTCGCGATCGACTGCTCCAGATATTTAGGCACCACCATCTGCATGCTGTCGCCGTAGAAGCGGATGAGCTGGCGCAGGAAGGTAGTCGGCAGCAGGTTCTGGCCGGCCTTGTTCTCCTGCTCGAAGATGATCTGGGCGAGCACGGAGCGGGTGATGTCGTCGCCGGTCTTGGCGTCATAGACCAGGAAATCTTCGCCATCCTTGACCATCGCGGCGAGGTCTTCCAGCGTCACGTAGGTACTCGTCCCGGTGTTATAGAGCCGGCGGTTCGCGTATTTCTTGATGGTGGTGGGTTGGTCTGATTTCGCCATGGGCTCTCACTTGCAAGCGCGGAGAACGGGAACCCGGCGGGCAATGCCGCAGGGCGGGAAGAGTACGCAACGCAACAAAATAAGCATTTTCAAAGGGGTCACGCTACCGTTTTGTGCGGCACGGTTAATTGCGGAGCAAAATCTTGCTTGCGAAAGCGCCAAGAACGCTATTTTGAATGCGCCGCGGCATGAATTCGGTCGCCGGCCGATTGACATGCCTCAACGACGTTAACAGGATGGCCGACGAGACTGGCGAGCCGTTTTCCTAAGCCCCGCCTGCCCCTTTCAAGAACCTCAAGCCTCAGGAGATGCCCATGTCAGACGATGTCGTCATCGTCAGCGCCGCCCGCACCCCGGTCGGAAGCTTCAACGGAGCCTTCGCGACCCTTCCCGCCCACGATCTCGGCGCCATCGCCATCAAGGCGGCGCTGGAGCGCGGTGGCATCGAGCCCGGCCGGGTCTCGGAAGTCATCATGGGGCAGATCCTGACCGCCGCCCAGGGTCAGAACCCGGCCCGTCAGGCCGCGATTGCCGCCGGCCTTCCGGTGGAGAGCCCGGCCTGGGGCGTCAACCAGCTGTGCGGCTCGGGCCTGCGCACGGTCGCGCTCGGCTACCAGGCGCTGCTCAACGGCGATTCCGAGATCGTGGTCGCCGGCGGCCAGGAATCCATGAGCATGGCCCCGCACGCGCAATATCTGCGCGGCGGCGTCAAGATGGGCCCGGTCGAGTTCGTGGACACCATGATCAAGGACGGCCTGTGGGATGCCTTCAACGGCTACCACATGGGCAACACCGCCGAGAACGTGGCGCGGCAGTGGCAGATCACCCGTGCCCAGCAGGACGAGTTCGCGGTCGCCTCGCAGCAGAAGGCCGAGGCGGCGCAGAAGGCCGGCAAGTTCAACGACGAGATCGTCCCTGTTACCATCAAGTCCCGCAAGGGCGACGTCGTCGTCAGCGCCGACGAATATCCCCGTCATGGCGCAACGATCGAGGCGATGGCCAAGCTGAAGCCCGCCTTCGAGAAGGAAGGCACGGTCACCGCAGCCTCCGCGTCCGGCATCAATGACGGCGCGGCTGCGGTGGTGCTGATGACCGCCAAGCAGGCGGCCAAGGAAGGCAAGAAGCCGCTCGCGCGAATCGTTTCGTGGGCGCAGGCCGGCGTCGATCCGAAGATCATGGGCTCGGGCCCGATCCCGGCCTCGCGCGCCGCGCTGAAGAAGGCCGGCTGGAACGTCGGCGATCTCGACTTGATCGAGGCCAACGAAGCTTTCGCCGCGCAGGCCTGCGCGGTCAACAAGGACCTCGGCTGGGATACCTCCAAGGTCAACGTCAATGGCGGCGCGATCGCGATCGGCCATCCGGTCGGTGCCTCCGGCGCGCGCGTGCTGGTGACGCTGCTGCACGAAATGCAGAAGCGCGATTCGAAGAAGGGCCTTGCCACGCTGTGCATCGGCGGCGGCATGGGCATCGCGATGTGCATTGCGCGCGACTGAAGATGGCTGACACGTAACTGACGTGTCATGCGCGCGTGCGCTGCACACATCGGTTAGTGCGTTGCACGCGACTAAAAAGGCAGCGGTTGCAAATCAAATATTCTTCGCAACCGCGCAAGCCTCGACTAAAGAGAAACGCCCGGCTCAACGCCGGGCGTTTTGTTCTTGATGTCCGTCAAACGTCCCCCATAATCCACAGTAAAAAAACGATCACGTCAGAAACGTCCGAAGAGTCCAAGGGAAGGAATACGACATGGCACGTGTTGCATTGGTCACGGGTGGTACGCGGGGCATAGGTGCTGCGATCAGCAAGGCGCTGAAGGCGGCCGGCTACAAGGTTGCGGCGAGCTATGCCGGCAACGACGCCGCGGCGGATAAGTTCAAGGCGGAGACCGGCATTGCCGTCTACAAATGGGACGTCAGCAGTTTCGACGCCTGTGCCGAGGGCGTGAAGAAGGTCGAGGCCGATCTCGGTCCGGTCGAGGTGCTCGTCAACAATGCCGGCATCACCCGCGACACCGCCTTCCACAAGATGACGCTCGATCAGTGGAACGCCGTCATCAACACCAATCTCGGCTCGCTGTTCAACATGACGCGCCAGGTCATCGAAGGCATGCGTTCGCGCAAGTTCGGCCGCATCATCTCGATCTCGTCGATCAACGGCCAGAAGGGGCAGTTCGGTCAGGTCAACTATTCCGCGGCGAAGGCCGGCGACATCGGCTTCACCAAGGCGCTCGCGCTCGAGAATGCCAAGGGCGGCATCACCGTGAATGCGATCTGCCCCGGCTACATCAACACCGAAATGGTCCAGGCGGTGCCGAAGGACGTTCTAGAGAAGAACGTGATTCCGCAGATCCCGGTCAACCGGCTCGGCGAGCCCGAGGAGATTGCGCGCGCGGTCGTGTTCCTCGCGGCCGACGAGGCCGGCTTCATCACGGGCTCGACCATGACCATCAATGGCGGCCAATATCAGGCCTGAGATTGCGCAAGCCAAAAGCCTGTAGCTTCAGGCGCGACAAGGCGATAGTGAAGACGAAAATGCCCGGCCTCGTGCCGGGCATCATCGTCCTCAGGCCTTTGATTGATGACCCCGCGCACAGCCACGCTGATCGGATTGACTGCGATCCTGATGTGGTCGCTGCTGTCAGTGATGACGGTGGCGACTGGAAGGATCCCGGCGTTCCAGCTCGCCGCGACGACCTTCGCGATCGGCGGCCTCGTCGGTCTGCTCACCTGGATCGGCCGCGGCGAAGCGGCGAAAAGCCTGCGCCAGCCGCTCGTCGTC
>NZ_JALBGZ010000421.1:0-5682 GCF_023006515.1 Bradyrhizobium sp. PRIMUS42 | reverse complement strand
CGGCTTTACCAGCACCTCGACCTGGCCGCGATCGGTGACGCCGAGCATGCCGAAGCCGAGGCGGCGGCAGAGATTGCGATAGCGCGCGTCGCTCTCCCGTCCCTTGCCGCGGATCGACATCTTTGCCGCGATCCAGACCTCGTCGCCGGCCGGCGCGCGGTCGACCGCCTGTAGGATCAGCTCGAGATTGAAGGCGAGCTTGAGCTCGCCGATCACCACCACCGGCGGATCGCCGGCGCTGAGGCCCACGAGATCGCAGCCGCCGATCTCGCCCTTCACGGTGAAGCCGAGCTCTTCGAGGAAGCGTTTGACGGGCAGGTAGAGTGCGGTTTCCACAGGAGGGTTCCGGGGTGACGTCCGATCGGAGAATCAATTGCCGGCAGTCTAGCCGGGATCGGACAGGGGGCTCTGCACCATTTGATCGGGACCGGATGGTACGGTTATCCTGCGGGCGGGACCGCCGGGCGCGTGACAAAGATGACAATCAGGAACGGGCTCTATCACATCCGTATCGAAATGCTGGATGCTGTGCAGGGCGGCAATCAAGGCGTCATGGTGCTGCGCGACGGCACCATGCGGGGTGGCGATTCGTTCTTCTTTGCCTACGGCAGCTACACTTCGTCTGGCGGCAAGTGGAAGGGCGAGCTGACCAACGAGGAGCACTCGCCCTCGTTCGACGAGCGTCCGGTGTGGGGCCGCAAAATCGTGACCATCGGCTTCAGCGGCACCTACACTGACGAGAGCGCTTATGGCGAAGGCATGGCGCTCGCCGGCAAACAGAGCATCCGTTTCAAAGGCAATCTGCGGCTGTTGGTGCCCGATTGATCACACCCGCCCGCCAACCGGGATGAGCGCGCCGGTGACCCCGCTCGCGGCGTCGCTGGCGAGGAACAGGATGACCTCGGCGAGTTCCTGCGGCGTCACCCATTTGGAGAAGTCCGCTTTCGGCATGTCGGTGCGGTTGGCCTGGGTGTCGATGATCGACGGCAGCACCGCGTTCACCGTGACCTTGCCCTTCCACTCGTTGGCGAGGGCCTCGGTGAGACGATGCACGCCTGCCTTCGAGGCCGCATAAGGCCCCATGCCGCTGCCGGCCTGGAGCGCGCCCGTGGCGCCGATATTCACGATGCGGCCGGCTTTGGACGCGGCAAGGTGCGGCAGCGCCGCGCGCGAGGTGTTGAGCGCGGTCAGGACATTGAGCGTGTACATGCGTTGCCAGGACTTGATGTCACCGTCGCCGACGGTCTCGAACGCGAAGCCGCCGGCGATGTTGACCAGTGCATCGAGACGGCCGAAATGCTTGGCCGCCGCATCGACCGCTGTCTTCGCCTGGATCGCATCGGACAGGTCGACGCCGCCGATCTCGATGCGGTCGGGCGTTGCGGGGCTCTGTGAAGGCGCATGATCGATGCTGGCGACACGAGCGCCGCGCGATCGTGCCAGCTCCGCAACCACCTTGCCGAGCGCGCCGCGCGCCCCTGTCACGATCAGGATCTTGTCTTGCATCATCGTTCTCCCGGCGCGGCGGCCTATGATTGCAGGTAGCGCGCCTTCAGTGCGGTCCGCTCTGCTGTGCCGAGCTTGAGCCCATCGCGCAAGTAGGCTTCCAGATCACCGTATTCCTCGCCGACGGCTTCGAACGCAGCGGCGAGATAGGAAGTCTCGACGCCGCCGATGGCATTGCGCACGTCGTCCGGCAGGTCGATGGCGGCCGTCGCATCGCGCTTGTAGTGCTGGTTGGTGAGCAAGTAGTCCTCGGCGATGACGTCATAGGGCACGCCGAGCGCATGCAGGATCAGCGCGCTGGCAAAGCCGGTGCGGTCCTTGCCGGCGGTGCAGTGAATCACCAGCGGCGCACGGTCTTCCAGGAGATGGCCGAACAGTTTGCGAAAGCTGTGCGTATGGTGGCGGACATAGTTACGATAGGACTCGCGCATGAGCTCGAGGGCGACCGGCGCGGTCAGCGTGCCCCTCGCGAGTTCGGCGCGCAACGCAGCGACGACGCTCGGCTCGATCGGCAGCGAATGCACCGTGATCTCGTTCACGACGCAGATGCCGGCCGCGCGCTCCTCCAGCCCGCGGAAATCGAGCGCGCTTCGCACGCCCAGCGCGCGGACGATCTCGACATCGGCGGCGGTGAGTTGGCCGAGATGGTTGGAGCGGAAGATGTGCCGCCAGCGCGTGGTGCGGCCATCGGACGTCGGATAGCCGCCGAGATCGCGGAAATTGCTGGCGCCTTGCAAGGCGAGGTGGCGGGCAGGGGAGTCTGACATGGGATCGGCTTCGGTTATGGTTCCATTGGACGCACGAGGCGGCGTCCTTGAGGACTATCACAGGGGGCGATCATGGTCCGGCACAAGGCCATTCTTTTGGGGATCACCATGCTGGCCGCTGGAATTTCCGGCGCGCGGCAGGCTGCAGCGCAGACGTTCCAGACCTATCGCTGCACCGACGGGACGCAGTTCATCGTTGGGTTCTATGATTACGACAAGCGCGCTTTTCTTCAGATCGATGGCAAGCCGGTCACGCTCGCCAAGCGGCTGACGGTCTCCGGCATACGCTATTCGGGGGCGGGTATCACGCTGACCATCGGCAAGACCGGGACCACCACGGTGAAGCATCTGAAGCGGGCGGCAGCGACCTGCGCGGTGATCTGAACGGCGTCGTTCATGCGAGAATCAAAAGGGGCCGAAACATCGTTGTTTCGACCCTTTTTTGAACTGCCGCCGGGCGCTTGCGCGAGCGCGGCGGTTTCAAACCAAACGCGGGCATCAGCGATCCCATTTCGGCTTGGCTTCGTCGACCGCGTCCTGGTGGTACCAGCTGTCGCTGCAGATCGAGGCGTTCGCGGGAAGCGGCGCGTGATCGGCAGGAAGGCGGGTCTCGCCATAGCGGCGTCCGGAGAGAGCTGCGCGGCCCCCGACCGGAAATTGGTAGATCGTTGCCGATCCGTGACTCAGACCATTGTTCATCATTGCGATTCTCCTTGGTCGAAGCGCCTTAGCCTCCATGGTGCGCCCGACTCGTTCGATTGTGGTTACCGGAATCCCCATATCGGCCGCGCACCCCGAATTGGGAAGTGCTGAAAAGGAAATCAGTTGCCGCCTAATTTGTGGGCAGGCAGAGGTCTGCATCCCCTAAGGCACGCCGTTGGTGACTAATGCCTGGGCCATTGCAAAGGTTGCCGGGCAGGGGCGGTCGTCTTTGCGAAAATTGCTGGACGTTGATGCGCCTTTCATCGGCAGCTTCGAGTCCGGCGTCGTCTGCTTCAGAATCGGGCGATTTCCCCGGGGTTTTTGCGCTGCAGCTACACGCCAAGGTGCGCGGCTATGACGCATATCGCAGCGGGCGGTCTGCTCACGGCAGGGCGACCTCGGCCGCGGTGGGAAAACCTCCCGCACTGCGGCCTTTTGGCACGACAAATGCTTGTAACGGGCCGGCCGATGGTGGCCGGGTACAAAACGTTCGGGGGCCCCAGGGCCCCCAACCTTTCGCATCATCTACAGAGAGGCTCAATGACCAAGTATAAGCTCGAGTACATCTGGCTCGACGGATATACGCCGACACCGAACTTGCGCGGCAAAACTCAGATCAAGGAATTCGCGTCGTTCCCGACGCTCGAGCAGCTTCCGCTGTGGGGCTTCGATGGCTCCTCCACCCAGCAGGCCGAGGGCCACAGCTCCGATTGCGTGCTGAAGCCGGTTGCTGTCTTCCCGGACGCCGCGCGCACCAATGGCGTGCTCGTGATGTGCGAAGTCATGATGCCGGACGGCAAGACCCCGCACGCCTCCAACAAGCGCGCCACCATTCTCGACGACGCCGGCGCCTGGTTCGGCTTCGAGCAGGAATACTTCTTCTATAAGGACGGCCGTCCGCTCGGCTTTCCGTCCTCGGGCTACCCCGCCCCGCAGGGGCCGTACTACACCGGCGTCGGCTACTCGAACGTCGGCGACGTCGCCCGCAAGATCGTCGAAGAGCATCTCGACCTCTGCCTGGCTGCCGGCATCAACCATGAAGGCATCAACGCGGAAGTCGCCAAAGGCCAGTGGGAATTCCAGATCTTCGGCAAGGGCTCCAAGACCGCTGCCGACCAGATGTGGATGGCTCGCTATTTGATGCTGCGCCTCACCGAGAAGTACGGCATCGACATCGAATTCCACTGCAAGCCGCTCGGCGACACGGACTGGAACGGCTCCGGCATGCACGCCAACTTCTCGACCGAGTACATGCGCTCGGTCGGCGGCAAGGAGTATTTCGAGGCGCTGATGGCCGCCTTCGACAAGAACCTGATGGACCACATCGCCGTCTACGGCCCGGACAACGACAAGCGTCTGACCGGCAAGCACGAGACCGCGCCGTGGAACAAGTTCAGCTACGGCGTTGCTGATCGCGGCGCCTCGATCCGCGTTCCGCACTCCTTCGTCAACAACGGCTACAAGGGCTATCTGGAAGACCGTCGTCCGAACTCGCAGGGCGACCCATACCAGATCGCTTCGCAGATCCTGAAGACGATCGCGTCCGTGCCGGCAGACAAGAAGGCCGCGGCCTAAGATCCTCCCGGCCCGGGCTGGGGGGCTGGCCCGGGTTGGTCTCAATCCGCCGGAGCTGCAAGGCTCCGGCGGATTTTTGCATTTGGATGACGGCCGTTCCTGTGCCCGCCGAGCTCTGGCGCGCGAAACTTGTCCACCGCCGCGGAATGCGAGATAGAATGAGACTGGATGCGCGCGGGGCCGGGGACACGGCTGGTGTTTGAAGGCTTCTACAAGGTGAGATTTCAGCTCGGCGACGCCGTCGGCCGGAGCGTGATGCATGCCGGCAACGGCAGGATGCTCGGCGGCAATTCGGCCTTCGCCCATATCGGCACCTACGAGAAGACCGACAGCGGCGTCGACGTCGTGATCAGCACCGTCCGCCATAACCCCGATCCGAACTACCGCGCCATGGCGGGCACCGATGACGCCACCCTGCTTGCCAAGGGCTGGGCCGATGGCGATCTCTATCGCTTCAAGGGCGAGCTGAAGGAGCTGCCGGGCATTCCCTTCCAGTCGGTGATGACGCCGATCACGGAGGACGAGGTGCCGATCGCCGGGGGCGTCGGCGAAGCCGGCATCGCCGATGGTCTCTACTCCATCCATCTGCGGATGCTCGACGGTCTCGACGGCGGTCTCACCGGCGTGATGCTGCTCAACCGGGGCCGCATCCTCGGCGGCGATGCCGCGTTCTATTATCTCGGCAGCTACACCGCCGCGAAGGGCCGCTGGAAGGGCCAGATCCTCAACCAGGAGCACACGCCCGCCAAGGACGATCCGATTTTCGGCGGCCACGAAGTCGGCATCGGCTTCTCCGGCAGCTACGATGCGGAAGAGGCGGTGCTGGAGGCGACCGCACTCGCCGGCAAGCGCAGCCTGCGCCTGACCGCCGCGCTCAAGCTGATGCACCGCGCCTGATCGGGACGGAAAGCGCTCATGGAAAACATTCGCATGCTTTCGACGCTCGGCTTGATGGGTGCGATGCGCAGCCTGTCCTCCGTCTTCGAGGCTGAGACAGGCATCCATGTCGATGCCGACTTCGGCGGAACGCCTTGACCAGTCCACGCCCCCCGGCGGCCCCTGTGCCCGCTGGCAGCTGAAAATTGACCTGCGGCACGTCAACGACCACCCGGTACGGGTCGGCCAGCGTGAC
>NZ_JALBGZ010000420.1:0-5706 GCF_023006515.1 Bradyrhizobium sp. PRIMUS42 | reverse complement strand
CGTCGGCCGCGCCCCGCAGGCCGCGGCGCAGCCGCCCGCGGCTCCGGTGACGAAGTCGAACTGACGTTCCTCTCTCGTTTGCTGAAATGGCCGGGCTCGCCCGGCCATTTGCGCTTCCAGAAGCACCATTGCCGAACGTAGACGTCCGCGATATGTCCGGACATCACGAATGGTGCCATCATGCTGCGGATATCCCGCGATCTCGTCATTGACGAGGACGACATCGAGATCGGCTTTGTCCGCGCCTCCGGCCCGGGCGGGCAGAATGTCAACAAGGTCTCGACCTCGGCCCAGCTGCGATTCGACACGCGCAAGCTGACCCTGCCCGAGGATGCGGCGATCCGGCTCGCCCGCATCGCCGGCCAGCGCATGACCAAGGATGGCGTAATCGTGATCCACGCCCAGCGCTTCCGCACTCAGGAGCGCAATCGACAGGACGCCATCGACCGGCTGGTCGAAATCCTCAGCCAGGCCATGATAAGGCCGACGCCGAGGCGCGCGACGCGGCCGACCTTCGCCTCCAAGCAGCGCCGGCTCGACGGCAAGAAGCGCCGCGGCGACGTCAAGGCCGGACGCGGCGGGCGCTTCGACGACTAAAGCGCGATGCGATCAGTTTGATAGCTACAGCGGAGGTGCACTCCCTCTCCCGCTTGCGGGAGAGGGTTGGGGAGAGGGTGTTTCCGCAATGGGACAATCCCCAAGCGGAGATAACCCTCACCCGGCGCTTCGCGCCGACCTCTCCCGCAAGCGGGAGAGGTGAACCAGCGGCAGCAATCGATCCAACTCAAGCCCATACCGCTTTAGCAGACGCAGAAAACTCCGGCCGCCAAGCGGCCGGAGTCTTGCCGTTCTCCCGGCGGGACTAGTAACGCTTGGATGGAGCTGCACCGCCCGTCGTGGGATCGTCCGCCGTCCCCTTGTGCGCAGCGCTGCCCGTGGTGCCGACCGTGCCTTTGGTGCCCTTGGTCGGCTTCATGCCGGTCTTCTCGCCCGCTGCGCCCGGCTGAGCGTTCATCTCGTCATCGCCGCTGCCCATCGTGTTGCCTTGCATGGGTTTGCTTTGCACGGTGCCGCCTGACTTCGCGGTGGGGGGCGCGCTTTGCGCAAGAACGGGCGTGGCAATGAGAGCCGACAGAGCGCATGCGATCATCGAGGTCTTCACCAACTTCATCCATTTCTCCTGGATTTTTCCGCGATGAATGGCTCGGCCGTTCTCGACGCCGCTTGCCTGCGCCGACCCATCGCATCGCGTAAAGAAATCAAGCGGCGCGATCGTCATGCAATGCGCATGGTGTGGTGATCGTTTAGGGATTTGACGGCGGTTTCGCGGAATTGTGCTCCGCATATAAGGCAACGCGGAACACCGCACGCCGTCGGCATCTCCGCGCGCGGCGAAACAGCCCGCTACTACCACCGTCCATCTGACGCCGCCTAGAGTTTGCTCAGGCTACATTGACGTGGATGGGCGGGCTCTCGGTAATGCGCACAGTCGTGCTGGGATTGTGCACCGCGATGGTGCTGATGGTGCGGGTGGCAGACGCGCAAATGCCTTTGCCGGCCGCAAAGCCGCCGGATGGCGCGACGCTCTTCAAGCAGCAATGCGCGGTGTGCCACACCACAAGCCTGTCAGAGCCGGCACGACAGGGGCCGCCGCTGTTCAAGCTCGTGGGCCGGCCCGCCGGCAAGGTTGAAGGCTTTCGGTATTCGCAAGGCCTCGCGAACGCAGACTTCGCCTGGGACGAAGCCCGGCTCGACGCCTGGCTGACCAATCCACAAGCCGTCATTCCCGGCGTGGTCATGGCCTATCGGCAGGCCAAGCCGGAAACGCGCGCTGCCATCATCGCTTATCTGAAGGAGCAAAACTGAATGGCAAAGGCCGTCCATTCCATGATCCGGGTGCTGGATGAAGCGCGCTCGCTCGACTTCTACCGGCGCGCCTTCGGCCTCGAGGTCGCCGACCATCTGAAGTTTTCCGACTTTGCCCTGATCTATCTGCGTCATCCCTCCTCACCTTTCGAAGTCGAGCTGACGGTGAATTTCGATCGCAAGGAGCCGTACGCGCTCGGCGACGGCTACGGTCATCTCGCCGTGGTGGTGGACGATCTCGATACCGAGCATGCCCGCTTCGAGCGTGAGAAGCTCGCACCAGGACCCTTACGCGACTTCAAACACGACGGCAGGACGCTGGCGCGCTTCTTCTTCGTCAGCGATCCCGACGGCTACAAGATCGAGGTGATCCAGCGGGGCGGACGTTTCAACTGACTCAATCATAAAATCAAAATTGACGGAGGAATGCCATGAGAGAAGTCGATCGCCGAAGCAAGCACAGCCGCCGTGTCTTTCTCAAGGGCGCGGCAACCGCCGTGCCGGTCGTAGCAGTCGCGACCAGCGTCGCCGTCAGCATTGAAGATGCGTGGGCCGATGATGCGAGCGCGCTCTCGCCTGCGACGATGAAGACGCTGCTGAAGGTCGCACGCGACATCTATCCGCACGACGTCCTTGGTGACAGCTACTACATCACCGCGATCAAGCCGTGGGACGGCAAGGCGGCCAAGGATCCCGCCGTCAAGTCGCTGATCAGCGACGGCATCACGCGGCTCGATCAGAACGCGCGGGATCGCCACAAGGTGGCTTACGCCGAAGTGCCCTGGGAGGCAGATCGCGTGGTGCTGCTGAAGGAGATCGAGGGAAGCGACTTCTTCCAGAAGGTCCGCGGCGACCTCATCGTCTCGCTCTACAACCAGAAAGAGGTCTGGCCGCGGTTCGGCTACGAGGGCTCCTCGGCCGAGCACGGCGGCTACATCAACCGCGGCTTCGCCGACATCGACTGGCTGCCGAAGGCTTAAGGCTCACCCAACGGTTCAGGAGAACGCATATGGCAAAATTCGATCTGAACGACTCCAGCGTTGTGGTGATCGTCGGCTCCGGTGCCGGCGGCGGCACGCTTGGCAACGAGCTCGCGCAGAAGGGCGTCAAGGTGGTCATCCTCGAAGCAGGGCCCCGCATCGAGAACCACGACTTCGTCAACGACGAGTGGGAGAGTTTTTCCCAGCTCGCCTGGACCGATGCGCGCACCACCTCAGGCACGTGGCGCGTCGCCAAGGATTTTTCGGGGCTTCCTGCATGGATCGTCAAGGCGGTCGGAGGCTCGACCACACACTGGGCCGGCGCGTCGCTGCGTTTCGACGAGCACGAGTTCAGGGTCAAGAGCACCTACGGCAACCTTCCCGGCGCCAATCTGCTGGACTGGCCGGTCACGCTGGCCGAGATGGAGCCGTGGTACGCCAAGGCCGAGAACAAGATGGGTGTGACCCGCACCAACGGCATTCCCGGACTTCCCGGCAACAATAACTTCAAGGTGCTCGAGGCCGGCGCGAAGAAGCTGGGCTACAAGACCGTGCACACCGGCAACATGGCGATCAACAGCCAGCCGCGCGACGGACGCGGCGCCTGCCAGCAGATCGGCTTCTGCTTCCAGGGCTGCAA
The DNA here is from genome assembly GCF_023006515.1 of Bradyrhizobium sp. PRIMUS42. Taxonomy (NCBI): domain Bacteria; kingdom Pseudomonadati; phylum Pseudomonadota; class Alphaproteobacteria; order Hyphomicrobiales; family Nitrobacteraceae; genus Bradyrhizobium; species Bradyrhizobium sp. PRIMUS42. Next base: position 2,220 of record NZ_JALBGZ010000420.1, on the reverse strand, counting down.
GTCGGGCGCGAAATGGTCGACGCTCTACACCGAGATCCCCAAGGGGGAGGCAACCGGCAATCTCGAGGTCCGCCCCGGCAGCATGGCGGTCAAGATCGAGCACGATGCCGGCGGCAAGGTGACCGGCGTCGTCTACGCCGACGAGAGCGGCGCGATGCAGCGCCAGAAGGCGCGCATCGTCGCAGTCGCCGGCAACTCGATCGAAAGCCCGCGGCTGCTGCTCAACAGCGCCTCGACCATGTTCCCCGACGGCCTTGGCAATTCATCGGGCCAGGTCGGCCGCAATTACATGCGGCACATGACCGGCAGCGTCTACGCCGTGTTCGAGAAATCCGTGCACATGTATCGCGGCACGACGATGGCCGGGATCATCCGCGATGAAGCCGCCAACAATCCGAAGCGCGGCTTCGTCGGTGGCTACGAGATGGAGACGCTGTCGCTCGGCCTGCCGTTCATGGCGGCGTTCCTCAATCCCGGCGCCTGGGGCCGCCCCTTCACGGCGGCGCTCGACGGCTATCCCAGGATGGCGGGCATGTGGCTGGTCGGCGAGGACATGCCGCAGGAGACCAACCGCATCACGCTCGATCCTGTCGTCAAGGACAAGTTCGGACAGCCGGTCGCGAGCGTGCATTTCGACGATCATCCCAACGATCTCGCGATGCGCGCCCACGCCTACAAGCAGGGCGCTGCGGTCTACGACGCCGTCGGCGCCACCGTGACCTACCCGACACCGCCCTATCCGAGCACGCACAATCTCGGCACCAACAGGATGAGCGAGAAGCCGCGCGACGGCGTGGTCAACAAGTTCGGGCAGAGCCACGACGTCAAGAACCTGTTCGTCTCCGACGGCAGCCAGTTCACCAGCGGCGCGGCCTGCAACCCGACGCTGACGATCGTCGCGCTCGCGATCCGGCAGGCGGATTACATTGCGGGGGCGATGCAGAAGAAGGAGATCTGAGGTTCCGCGATCACACTCGCCAGGATGACATCGAGGAGGGATTGCGTATCCACATCACGGTGTCGTCCCGGCGAAGGCCGGGATCCATAACCACAGGGAGCAATTTGACGAAGACTCGTCGTCCGGTACTCCGATCACGCACGCTCGATGGATTCCGCGGCATGGATCCCGGCCTTCGCCGGGACGACATCGAGAATACGGATACAGGCCCTCACTGTAACGGCAGCTATTCGGCCGCGTCGAGAATGGGCGTAACGCTCGCCTTGAACTCCTGCACCGACGCCATCGACTTCGAGCGATAGATCAAACACGAGCAGCGCAGCAGCGAGGCGAAATTGTTGACCTCGCCGTGGTGGTCGAGCACCTCGTTGTAGAGCGTGGTCAGGAACTTGCCGAGGCTCATGTTCTCCCTGGCTGCGATCTCCTCCAGCGTGTCCCAGAACGCCATCTCCAGCCGGATCGAGGTGCAGTGGCCGTCGATCCGCAAGGAACGGGTCTGGGATTCATAGTCGCGTTGGGGTTGGTGCGCGAAGAGATGGCACATGGCGTCCTCCCGTCCTGTTGCCGTTTTTTCACGATGCTACACCGCTGCCCGGCACCCCACAATCAGGACGGCAGGCGGAAGTCGCATCATCCCGGTTGCGCGATTTTCTCGAAGGTCCAATGTCTTCAATGTGATAGGCATCCCTCTTCCCCAGGCCGCCACACGGCTGTTGCCCAACGCATGCTTTTGACGCAACACCGCTTAAGATAACGCCGTTCCGCGAATCCAAGATTCGAGCCCATGCCCGTCCGTCAACTGCCAGAGCAGATCGTCAACCGCATCGCCGCCGGCGAGGTGGTCGAGCGCCCGGCGAGCGTGGTCAAGGAACTGGTCGAGAACGCGATCGACGCCGGCGCCAGCCGGATCGACGTCTTCACCGATGGCGGCGGGCGGCGCCGGATCGGCATCACCGACGACGGCGGCGGGATGACGGCTAAAGATCTCGCGCTCGCGGTCGAGCGCCATGCCACCTCCAAGCTCGACGACGAGGACTTGCTCCAGATCCGCACGCTTGGGTTCCGCGGCGAGGCGCTGCCCTCTATCGGCTCGGTGGCACGTCTCTCGATCACCACGCGGCATGCCAGCGAGCCGCATGCCTGGGCGCTGTCCGTCGAGTGCGGTTCTGTTGGCGTAGAGCAGCTCGCCCTTGAGATTGACCAAGCCTTGATACTGGTTGCTGGTTTCCAGGATCGCGCGCAGCCGCGCCTCGTTGAATTCG
>NZ_JALBGZ010000041.1:0-20776 GCF_023006515.1 Bradyrhizobium sp. PRIMUS42 | reverse complement strand
CCTCAGGCCACGCCGCAGGTCGCGCCCCAGGCTGCCCCGCAGGCCGTACCCGGCTTCTGGGATCCGCGCCGGCGACCGGAACGGCCGGACCTGTCGCGTCTGACCGTGATCCGCTTCCTGACCGAAACCGACTATCCGCCGTTCAACTACACCGGCGCCGACGGCAACCCGGCCGGCTTCAACGTCGATCTCGCCCGCAGCCTGTGCGAGGAGATCAAGGTCACTTGCACGGTGCAGATGCGCCGCTTCGAGACGCTGGTCGATGCGCTCTCCTCCAACCGCGGCGATGCCATCATCGCCTCGATGGCGGTGAGCCCGCAGCTACGCGCCCGGGTCGACTTCACCGATCCCTACTACCGGGTGCCGGCGCGCTTCGCCTCGCGCAAGGACGCGGTGATGCCGGAGATCCGGCCCGAATATCTCGAGGGCAAGAAGGTCGGCGTCATCGCCGGCTCCGCGCACGAGGCTTATCTCAAGGCCATGTTCACCGACGCCGAGCTGCATCCCTATCCCAACGACGACGCGATGCGCGCCGCCTTGCGCAAGGGCGAGGTCGATTTCATCTTCGGCGACGCCATCTCGCTTGCGTTCTGGATCAACGGCACCGATTCCGGCGATTGCTGCGCCTTCTCCGGCGGCCCCTTCGTCGAGAGCCGCTTCTTCGGCGAAGGCATCGGCATCGCCGTGCGCAAGGGCAACGACGTGCTGCGGCAGGCCCTGAACTGGGCGCTGTTCCGCGTCTGGGAAAAAGGCCGCTACACCGATCTGTGGCTGCGGTATTTTTCGGTGAGCCCGTTCTAACCATCGATCGTCATTCCGGGGCGCGCGAAGCGCGAACCCGGAATCTCGAGATTCCGGGTTCGATGCTGGCGCATCGCCCCGGAATGACGATCGAGACGATTTTTGCATTCTGCCCGGAAATCGCTATTTTCCGCGGCCCGGAGGCCCTACTTGATGTCCGTTATCGATCCCAGCATGAGCCCGAGCGATCTGCGTGCGCTCGCCGAACAATCCAACGCCTGGCCGTTCGAGCAGGCGAAGGCCATTGTCGCGCGGCTGAAGAAGAGCCCGAAGGACGAGGTGCTGTTCGAGACCGGCTACGGGCCGTCGGGCCTGCCGCATATCGGCACGTTCGGCGAGGTCGCGCGCACCTCGATGGTGCGGCACGCGTTCCGCGTGCTGACCGAGGACAAGATCAAGACGCGCCTGCTCGCCTTCTCCGACGACATGGACGGGTTTCGGAAGGTGCCCGACAACGTGCCCAACAAGGAGATGCTGGCCGCGCATCTCGGCAAGCCGCTGACGCGGGTGCCGGATCCGTTCTCCAACGAATATCCGTCGTTCGGCGCGCACAACAATGGGCGGCTGCGCGCCTTCCTCGATCATTTCGGCTTCGACTACGAGTTCGCGAGCTCGACCGACTATTACACATCAGGCCGCTTCGACGCGACACTGCTGAAGATGCTGGCCGCCTACGACAAGGTGATGGCGATCATCCTGCCGACGCTCGGTCCCGATCGCCGCGCCACCTATTCGCCGTTCCTCCCCATCAGCAAGACCACCGGAATCGTGCTGCAGGTGCCGATGATCCGCCGCGACGTCGCGGCCGGCACGGTGACCTATGTCGACCCCGATACGAACCAGGAAGTCGAAACGCCCGTCACCGGGGGTAATGTGAAGTGCCAATGGAAGGCCGACTGGGCGATGCGCTGGGTCGCGCTCGGCGTCGACTACGAGATGGCCGGCAAGGACCTGATTGATTCCGTGAAGCTGTCCGGCGCCATCGCGAAGGCGCTCGGCGCCACGCCGCCCGAAGGTTTCAACTACGAGCTCTTCCTCGACGAGAAGGGCCAGAAGATCTCGAAGTCAAAGGGCAACGGCCTCACCATCGACGAATGGCTGCGCTACGCCTCGCCGGAATCGCTGTCGCTGTTCATGTATCGCGAGCCGAAGGCGGCCAAGCGGCTGTATTTCGACGTCATCCCGCGCAACGTCGACGACTATCAGCAGTTCATCGACGGCTTCGCCAGGCAGGACGGCAAGCAGCAGCTCGGCAATCCGGTCTGGCACATCCACACCGGCCATCCGCCGAAGTTCGATATGCCGGTCACCTTCCAGCTTCTGCTGACACTGGTGTCGTCGTCGAACGCGGAAAATGCCGAGACGCTGTGGGGTTTCATCGGCCGCTATCGCCCGGGCGTGAGCCCGCAGACGCATCCGAAGCTGGATGCGATGGTCGGCTATGCCATCAATTACTACCGAGACTTCGTCGCGCCGACGAAGCAGTTCCGCGTGCCGACCGACACCGAGCGTGCCGCGTTGCAGGATCTGCGCGATGCGCTGTCACAGCTTGCGCAAGAGGCTTCGGCCGAGGATATCCAGAACGTCGTCTACGAGATCGGTCGCCGCGAGCCGTTCCTCGATCAGGTCAAGAAGGGCAAGGACGGCCGTCCCGGCGTCACGCTGGACTGGTTCAACATGCTCTACCAGGTCCTGCTCGGCCAGGAGAAGGGGCCGCGCTTCGGCTCCTTCGTCGCGGTGTACGGCGTGCAGAACGCGGTAAACATGATCGATGGCGCGCTGGCGCGGAGTGCATAAACCAGCAGAAATGCGTAGCCCGGATGAGCGAAGCGATATCCGGGATGCCTCAACAGAGGTCCCGGATGTCGCTGCGCTCATCCGGGCTACGAGACTTCCCGCTCAGATCGACCTTAGCACGTAACGCCGGTTATCCTTCTGCACCGGGCGCGCGTTCATCGGATAGAGCTTTGCGAAGGCGGCGATATCCGTGGCCGAGACCTGAATCGGGTCGGTCAGCAGCAGCCATTCGACCACCTCCGAGCAGGGCGGCGTCGTCAGTGAGCCGGGATAGCGGAAATAGCTGAGCCGCTGCGGCAGCATGGCGTGGGGATCGATGCCCGCATCCGCCTTCACCGCGGGCCCTTCCGCTGCCGGCATGGTCTTGACGATCTTGCCGAAGGCCGCGTTAGGCCTGCCCTCGGCCATCAGCACGCCGACCACGGCGAGGCCGCCGGCCTCGTTGCGATGAACGAAATGCGCCTCCATCGGAAAATTCTTGCCGCCGATCATGTGCTCGCTCGGCCGGTGGAAGTGCACCTGAAGCAGCTTGTACTGGACGTTGCCCAGCATGAGCGTGCTGCCCTCGGCGAAGTTGAGCTGGATCGTATGCCCGTTGTTGACGATGGTGTCGGCGCTCTTGCCCCAGTTCAGCTTCAGCGCAGGCAATTGCGACTTGACGGTCGCCTCGATGTCGATCGGCGATTGCTGCAGGCCGACCGCGCAGGCCTTGTTGGCCACGTCGAGATCGCCCCATTTGGCCGGAGCACCGGCGCCCTCATAGCTCCAATGCGCACCCTCGGCGGCGAAGGCCGGCTTGCAGAGCGGACAAAGCGCAAGACCCGCCAGGGCCTTCAATGCGTGACGGCGATTCATCGTATTCCCCTAAGATAAAGCTGGAGCGGTAATATCGGCCGCAACCTATGCGAGAGGGCCGGTGAGTCGCAATGGCGACCGGGGGCGATCGCGAGGGTTCACGCCTTCTGGCGGAATGTCTCCAGCACGGCCGCGACGATCTTCTGTCCGTTTCTGCGCAGCTTCCTGGAATCGTCCGCGTGCGGGAGCAGCAGCCCGATCTTGCAGATCATGGCGTCGATCATCCGGCTCAGCAGATCGACATCGTCCGCGTTCAATTCGCCATCGCGCTTCAGGGCTCGCAGCGTCGCGATCAGCAGGGCGGTCGGATAGGTCTCCTCTATCTCGCGATAGCGCGGCTCGCCGAGCACGGCTTGCGCTTCCTGGATGACGATGCGCGCATAGTCCGGCTCTTCGCAGGCATCGAGATAGGCGTCGATGCCGGCGCTGAGACGATCCCAGATCTTGCGCTCGCCCCTTGCCGCGGCCTCGATTCTGGCGGCGGCCTCGCGCTGCATGGCGACCACCACGGCGTCGAACAGCGCCTTCTTGTCCTCGAAGTGATGGTAGAACGCGCCGCGCGTGACCCGCGCCGCCCGCGAGATCGCCTCCATGCCGGCCGCCTGAAATCCGTGGACCGCAAACGCTTCGCGGCCGGCATCGAGCAGTGCCTGCCTCGTGGCCTCGCTGTACTCTTCCCGACGACTCTTCGGAGGATCCTTCGCCCGCATCGCGCGTAACCTAATGCTTGACGCGCAGGTATCAAACCGCATATAACATACATGATGTATGTATAAAACACGTAGAATGTCATGAGGCGAGCAATGGACGGCAAACGCATGTTCGAGCTGGCGGAAAGGCTGGCGATCGCGAAGAGCCGGCAGGATGTCGCTGCGGCCCTGGAGGTTCTGCATCCGGATATGGTGCTGGAGACGCCGGCCTTCGGCAGCCGGGTGCGGGGCCTCGCGGACAACGAGCGCATCCTGACGCGCTTCTTCAAGTCCTTCCCGGACTATCACGTGACGCTCGATGGCCACGCCTGCTCCGACGGCACGCTGGTCTGCTGGGGCTCCGCGCGGATGACGATGACGGGCGATCGCTTCGGCGTCGTGCCGAACGGCCGCCGGGCCGAGCTGCCGGTGTTCATCACCTTTGCCTTTCGTGACGACAGAATCGCGCATGAGCGCTTCGTCTTCGATCTCTCCGAGCTCTGCGCCCAATCCGGCGTCTCGATCGATGCGGTCAGGCGCAAGCTGTTTGGCGACACCGTGCAGGCGGCCTAGACCGCCCACACCCTTCCGTCCACGACACCAGGGAGCGTCAGACCATGGCCGATCCACGCGTGAAGTCCGCCGGTGACCTTGCGACCCGGCATCTCTTCGACATCGTCGTCGATCTCGATCCGCGCCTCAATTTCGGCGCGGGGCCTGTCGGGCAGCGCGTGCTGTTCGGCGCAGCCAAGGGCTCGTTCGAAGGCCCGCGCTTGCGCGGCGAGGTGCTGCGGGGCGGCGGCGACTGGGCATTGTTTCGCGCCGACGGCGCCATGACACTCGATGTCCGCCTGTCGCTGCGCACTCATGACGGCGAACTGATCTACATGACCTATGGCGGCCGCTGGGTGACGCCGCCGGGTTTGCGCGCCGAGATGGCGGATCCGGCGCGACGCACCAAGGTCGATCCCGCCGGATATTACTTCCGCACTAATCCGCTGTTCGAAACCGGCTCGCAAACCTATGCCTGGCTCAACGACATCGTCTGCGTCGGCAAGGGCTATCTCGTCGAAGGCGCCGTCGCCTATAAGATTTTCGAAGTGCTGTGAAGCCGCCTGTCGGTTCAAACGGGAGCCCCGTGACCGTAACTATCTCCGCAATCACTGGCTCGCCCAGACGATCCGCGCCATCCAGGCGACCTCGCTCACCGAGATTGTCCGTGTCACTTGCGACGCATCGAGCGGCAAAAGCTCCAGTGCCTTCGCGGTGCGGCGCTTCAGCGTCGCGATCGTCACCTCGTCCGTCCTCGTCTTCACCACGACGCGATCGCCCTTGCGGATCGGCGTGCCGGGCGAGACCAGAATGATGTCGCCGTCGCGATAGGCAGGCTGGAGCGCATCGCCGGAAATCTCCAGCGCAAAGGCGTGGCCGTCCTCGGCGGTGGGAAGCGCGATTTCGGTCCAGCCCTTACCGGCGGGAAGGCCGGACTCGTCGAAAGCGCCGCTCGCGCCGGCCAGCGCGAAGCGGAGCAGCGGTACCGAGCGACCGTCGCGAGCCTCATCGTCGATCAACCTCGCAAAACTGTCGATCGAGGCGCCGGCCGCCGCCAGCGCCTTTGCGATCGATTCGGTCGAGGGCCAGCGCTCGCGGCCGTCAGAGGTGACGCGCTTCGACCTGTTGAAAGTGGTGGGATCGAGCCCGGCGCGCTTGGCAAGGCCGGATGGCGACAGACCGGCGCGCTCCGCCAGCCGATCCAGCGCGACCCAGATCTGGTCGTGAGTCAGCATCCTCTGCGCTTTGGCCTGTCTGACCATGGAAGGTCCAGCCCGTCGCAACTCAGGAAAACTGTCCTCAAATCAACCGGTTTTCCGGTTTTCGCGCAAGAGGCGGCGGGAGAGGCGCTTTCAACCAAGACGGACACCGGTTCGTGTCCAGAAACCGCGTCAAAACAGAAATTTGGAGCCTCGTTCCGATTTCATCGGAACGGAATAGGCTCTAAGCCTTGAGTTCGGAAGGGGCGGCCTTTACGGTCGCGCCCGGGTTTCGAAGACCCACGAGAGACGAAAAAACCCAAAAGACTCAAAGAGCAAACAGGGCTGCGGTAGCGGTGGTCAAGATCTACAAAATCTGTCCGGCCTCGGCCTGGCGCGAGGCGGAACGGCAGGGTGTCTACCGGGGCAGCGCGGACGATGCGCGCGACGGGTTCATCCATTTTTCGACCGCGGCCCAGGTTCCCGAGACCCTCCGCAAGCACTATTTCGGCCAGCGCGCGCTGTTCCTGGTCGAGGTCGACGGCGACGCGCTCGGCAGCGAATTGCGCTGGGAACGTTCGCGCAATGAGGAGCTGTTTCCACATCTCTATGGCGAGCTCGATCTCGGCGCGGTGCTGTCGGTGATGAACCTCAACATACGCTCCGACGGCGGCCACGACACTCCGGAGCTGTTGCCGTGATCCGCGCTTTCGACGCCTTTTCGCTGCCGGTGCTGCGCTGGCTCGATCCGGAAGACGCGCATCGCCTCGCGATCCAGGGCCTGCGCTTCCTGCCGCCGGTCAAGCCACGCACTGATGATCCCAAGCTCGCGATGCGCGCCTTCGGGCTCAACTTTCCCAATCCGATCGGCATGGCCGCGGGCTTCGACAAGAGCGCCGAGGTGCCGGACGCGTTGCTGCGGCTCGGCTTCGGCTTCGTCGAGATCGGCTCGGTGACGCCGAAGCCGCAAGTTGGCAATCCGCGGCCGCGGCTGTTCCGGCTCGAGCGCGACGAAGCGATCATCAACCGCATGGGTTTCAACAATGACGGCGCGGATGTCGCGTTGCGCCGGCTCGCCGCGCGCGCGCAGCACGGCGGCATCGTCGGCGTCAATGTCGGCGCCAACAAGGATTCGCCGGACCGGGTCGCCGACTACGTCAAGCTGATCGAGACCTTTGCGCCGGTCGCGAGCTATTTCACCGTCAATGTCTCCTCGCCGAACACGCCCGGCCTGCGCAATCTGCAGGAAGGCGCGCTGCTCGACGATCTCCTCGCGCGCGTGATCGATGCCCGCGAGCGGGTGCGCCAGAAGGCCGGCGACACGCCGGTGCTGCTCAAGATCGCGCCTGATTTGAGTCTTGCCCAGCTCGACGACGTCGTGCAGGTCGCGCGCTCGCGCCGGGTCGACGGCATGATCGTGTCGAACACCACGATCGCGCGGCCGAGCACGCTGCGGGAGGAAATGCGCGCCAAGGAGCAAGGCGGCTTGTCCGGCCGGCCGCTGTTCCGCCTGTCAACGCGGATGGTCGCGGAGACCTATGTGCGTGTCGAGGGTGCATTCCCGCTGATCGGCGTCGGCGGCGTGGATTCCGGCGGTGCCGCGCTGACGAAGATCCGCGCCGGCGCCAGCCTGATCCAGCTCTATTCGTCGCTGGTCTACAAGGGCCTCGGTCTCGTCGACGAGATCAAGCGCGACCTCACCTCGACGCTGCTCCGCACCGGCCGGGATTCCCTGTCCGAGATCGTCGGCGCCGATGCTGCGACACTCACGGCCGAAGACTGGCCCGGGATGTAGTTCTTCGCCTCTCCCCGCTCGCGGTCTTCTATGCTTTCGAGAACGTCGCCCTGAACTGCGTCGGATAGCGTGCGGCCTGCAGGCCGCCGCGCGAGAGGTAGGAGGCCATCAGCGCGCACCACAGTCCGGCATTGCCGAGCGATTGCAGCGCCCACCAGGCGGCGAGGAAGATCAGCAGCGAAGCCAGCATCAGATTGCGCATCTCGCGCGCCCAGGTCGCGCCGATATAGATGCCGTCGAAGCCGAAGGCGAACACGCCGGGGATCGGCGCGAGCACGACGAACGGCAGGAATTCGCGCGCGGCGCGGCGGACCTCGTCACTCGCCGTCATGAAATCGATCAGGCGCGGCCCGAACAGCGCGAACAGCCCCGACACCACCAGCGCGAAGCCGAGCCCCCACAGCAGCACCAGCCGGGTCGAATCCGCAAAGCCTTTTGCGTCGCGCGCGCCAACGGCGCGACCGCAGAGCTGCTGCGCCGCGTTGGCGAGACCGTCGAGGAAGAAAGCGCTGATCAGCAGGAAGTTGTTGAGCACGGAGTTGGCCGCCAGCGTGACGTCGCCGGCCTGCGCGCCCTTGGCGGTGAAGAACAGGAACACGGCGATCAGCGCCGCAGTGCGGATCAGGATGTCGGTGTTCACCGCCAGCAACCGCAACAGCTTCTGCCGGTCGAGCAGCGTCGCATACGGCACGCCGAAGCCGTCGGCATAATGGCGGCAAACGATCACGCCGAGAGCGAACCCGACCGCTTCCGACAACAGCGCGGCGATCGCGGCACCGGCGATGCCGGTGTCGTAGACCAGCACCAGCAGGATCGTCGCCGCCATGTTGACGAGGTTGATGACGACCTGAAGCATCAAGGCCGAATTGGCGCGGGCCTGGCCGATCAGCCAGCCGAGGATGACGTAATTGGCGAGCGCGAACGGCGACGACCAGATCCGGACCTTGAAGTAGGTCTTCGCGGCCCATGTCACACCCTCGCTACCGCCCATGAAATCGAACAGCAATGCGGCCAGCGGCAGTTGCAGCACGATCAGCGCCGCGCCGATTAGGCCGGCGACTATGAAACCGCGCGCCAGGATCGCGGTCGGCTCACGCGTGTCACCCGCGCCCAGCGATTGCGCGGTGAAGGCGAGCGTGCTCATCCGCAGGAAGCCGAACAGCCAGAACAGGCAGTCGAAGATCACCGAGGCCATCGCGACGCCGCCGAGCAGCGCGGCATCGTCGAGACGGCCGATCGCCGTGGTCGAGACGATGCCGATCAGCGGCGTGGTCAGGTTCGCGACCATCGCGGGACCTGCGATGGCGAACACTTCACGTGTGCCGACTTTGGGATGGACGGGCGCGTGCACGGTCAGAACACGACGACCATGCCGTCCTCGGCCGCCATATGGGGCAGAGCTTCGAGGCACGACAGCATGTCGTCGCTCATATGGGTGAGGACGAGCCGCTTGGTGCCGATCGCGGGCAGATGCTGCTCCAAGGTCTTCAGGCTGAGATGGTTCTTGACCACCTTCTCGTACATATAGGCTTCGGCGATGAAAAGGTCGGTGCCGTGCGCCAGCGGAATGAGCGTGTCCGTCCATTCGGTATCGGCGCTGTAGGCGAGCGTGCGGCCCTCGGCCTCAATGCGGTAGGCGAGGAAGGGACCACCGGATTCGCCGTGCACCACCGGATAGGGCGTCACTCTCACCGCGCCGAAGGTTTTGCTTTGCTCGGGCGCGAGCTCCACGACCTCGAGCTCGAAACGCCGTTTGGTCTTCGAGGAATGCTCGAACAGCGCCTCCATCACCTGGTTAAGCCGTGTCTCGATGCCTTGCGGTCCCGCGATGGTCAGCGGCCGCGTCCGCCGCGAAAATTGGGCGTCGAGCAGGACAAACGGCAACCCGCCGAAATGGTCGCCGTGGAAATGCGTGATCAGGATCAGATCAATCTCGTTGCGATCGATCTCGAGCCGCTTCAGCGCCGGCAGGGCCGACGCGCCGCAATCGATCAGGAAGTTGGCTTCGCGCCCCGAGACGTGGAAGCAGGTGTTGAGCCTGCCGCCGGAGCCAAAGGCGTCGCCGCAGCCGACAAAGCGTAGTTGCATCGGCTGCGTAACTCCTTGCCGGTCAGCGGCCGCGCGGCGCGCCGAACACGCGCGAGAGCAGCCAGATCGGGATCACGATGACCGCGCCGAGCAGGAAGTAGCGCCACAGCCAGTTGATAGTATCGAAGCCGAGATCCCACAGACGCTGGAACAGCAGGCGGATGCTGGTGAGGATGTTCCAGGGATCGAAGCCGATCGTCGCCAGCACGACGCCGACCAGGATCGAGAGCAGGACCAGGCGAAACGCGACCGCCAGCGGCGAGCCGCCGAGAAAGCGGTTCAGCCCGTCGTTGCGGCCGGCCGGCAAATCTCTGACGTCTTGGACCATCTCAAACTCCTCAGGGGATTCGACCCCATTATAGGGCACGGCGAGGGACATGGGGAACCCGGATCGGTGCGTCAATCGGGTTACGGGAGTTTAATTCGGGCAGGCGCGCCGGGCTTTGATTTGGGCAAGCTGCCGGCCGCGGGCTCCCTCACCTCTCCCGCAAGCGGGAGAGGTAGCGCACCGCCACCGAGGCGAGATCGATACCTCACACCTCCACCTCAGCCGGCTCCGCCTTCAGCATCCGCTCCAGCGTCTCCAACCTGTCCGCCTCCTTGGGCGGCTTGTCCCAGCGCAGGCGGCTGATGCGGGGAAAGCGCATGGCGACTCCGGACTTGTGCCGCGGCGAGCGCTGCAAGCCCTCGAACGCCACCTCCAGCACCAGACCCTGGTCCGGCTCGTGCACGACATGGCGAACGGGGCCGAATTTCTCCGTGGTGTTGCGGCGGACGAAGCGATCGATCTGGAGCAGCTCCTCGTCGGTGAAGCCGAAATAGGCCTTGCCGACCGGCACCAGCTCGTCGCCGCCCTCGCCCGCGGTCCAGACGCCGAAAGTGTAATCAGAATAATAGGACGAGCGCTTGCCGTGACCGCGCTGCGCATACATCAGCACGGCATCGATGATGTGCGGATCGCGCTTCCACTTCCACCACTGCCCCTTCGGCCGCCCTGGAAGATAGGGCGCATCGCGCCGCTTCAGCATCACGCCCTCGACGGCGTCCGCATCCTCACCAGCGCCTGCGCTTGCCGGATCGGCGCGGGCGGCGGTGAGCGCCTCCCAGCTCGTGAAAGGCACGGTGGGCGACAGATCGATGCGGGGATCGCCGAGCGTCCCAATGAAGGTCTCCAGCCGCTCGCGCCGCTCCGCGAACGGCAGCTCGCGCAGATCGTTCTCGTCATCGCCGAGCAAATCATAGGCGCGCAGATGGATCGGAAACCCCTTGATCAGCTTCGGCGAGACGACCTTGCGGTTGAGCCGCTGTTGCAGGACGTTGAAGCTCTGCACGCGGCCCTCACGCAGGATCAAGAGCTCGCCGTCGATCGCACCCGGCAGGCGCAGCGACGGCACGAGGTCGGGAAAGCTTCCCGTGATGTCCTCGCCGGTGCGCGAATAGAGCCGCGCCGTGACGTGGCCGTGCTCGTCCCGCCCGGCCACCGCCTGCACCCGGATGCCGTCCCATTTCCATTCGGCGATGTAGTCGGCGGGATCGAGCGCGGCAAAATCCGTGTCCTCGATCGCATGCGCCAACATCACGGGCCGGAACGGCGCGGGATCGCGATTGACCGGCTTCTCGGCGCGGCCTTCCAGCCAGGCGAACAGGTCGAGATAAGGCGGCGCAAGCCCCGGCCAGATCAGCTCGACCTCATGCGGGTCCTTGTCGCCGAGCGCGGCCGCCGCGGTTTTTGCCAGCCGCGCCGAGATGCCGATACGCAGCGCGCCAGTGACGAGCTTCAGCAGTGCCCAGCGGCCGGTCTCATCGAGCTCGTCGAGCCAGCGCTCGAGCTGCTTGGGCAGCTCGGTCTTGCCGAGCGTCCGCAGCGTGGTGACGACCTCGCTGAGCGATGGGGGCGGCGGGTTGTTGTGGTTGCTCGGATAGGCCGCATCGCCGGCATCTCGCCCTCGGTACCCCCCTCCCTGCCCCTCCCCCACAAGGGGGGAGGGAACGGAGAGGTCCATGCGTCCATCACTCGCCAGATCACTCTCAGTCGTCGAACCCGCCTGTCGCCGCGCGCGCAACTGCGCTCCCTCCCCCCTTGTGGGGGAGGGTTGGGGAGAGGGGTAGCCCGGAAAAGATTCGTCGATACTTGCGCGACGCCGCGGCCACATCAGCGCCACCGTCTCCGAGAGATCGCCGACATAGTCGTAGGACAGTCCGAACAGCACCTCATCCGTGCGCGACGCAATGAGATCGCGGATCAGCGCCGGCTTGGCATGCTTGAAGCTGAGCGCGCCGGTGAGCGCGGCCAGCGCGTAGCCGCGGTCGGGATCGCCGACCTCACGAAAATAGCCGGTGATCAGCCGCAGCTTGTTGTTGCGGCCGGGTTCATAAGCGAGGCGGTCCAGAAGTTCGGCGAAGCGGTTCATGCTTCGGCCTCGTCAGCGATCGGCGTCTCGCTCTCCTCCTCGTCGCCATAACCGACGAGATCGAGCGGCTGCGCTTTCAGGCCTTTGCTTCGGCACCAATGCACCAGCGCGTCTTCCTGGCCGTGCGTGACCCAGATCTCGCCCGCGCCGGTCGCACCGATGGTGGCGGTGAGACCATCCCAATCGGCGTGGTCGGAGATCACCAGCGGCAGCTCGATGCCCCTCTGCCGCGCCCGGGCGCGCACGCGCATCCATCCCGAGGCGAACGCGGTGACGGGGTCGGGAAAGCGCCGCGTCCAGAGATCTGATGTCGCTGAGGGAGGTGCCAGCGTGATGGTGCCGGCGAGCGCGGCCTTCTTGACGCCCTTCACCGGCCTGAGCTCGCCGAGCGCTATGCCGCGGCTCTGGTAATATCCGGTGATCTTCTCCATCGCGCCATGCAGATAGATCGGCGCCTCATAGCCGGCCTGGCGCAGCAGCGCGATCACGCGCTGCGCCTTGCCGAGCGAATAGGCGCCGACGAGATGCGCGCGCTCGGGAAACAACGCGACGGAGGCGAGCAGCTTCTTGACCTCATCGGCCGCGTCGCCATGCCGGAACACCGGCAGGCCGAAGGTGGCCTCGGTGATGAAGACGTCGCAGGGCACCAGCTCGAATGGCGTGCAGGTCGGGTCCGGCGCGTCCTTGTAGTCGCCGGAGGCGACGATGCAGGTATCCTTGCAGGTCACGGCGACCTGCGCCGACCCAAGCACGTGGCCGGCCGGGTGAAATTTCACGCGGACGTCGCCGAGCCGGATCTCCTCACCGTAGCGGATGGTTTGCGTCGATCCGGCAAAGTCCTCGCCATAGCGCAGCCGCATCATGTCCAGCGTTTCCTGCGTCGCCAGCACCGCGCCGTGGCCGGCACGGGCATGGTCGGAATGGCCGTGGGTGATCACGGCCCGCTCCACGGGCCGGACAGGATCGATATGGAAGCCGCCGGGCTTGCAGCACAGGCCGGCAGCAACTGGCAGCAGGATGTCTTGGGGACGCATCGTGGTCATATAGGAAGGAGCCATTCCAAATTAAGCCGTCATGCGCGGGCTTGACCCGCGCATCCATCCACTTAAACAGTGCCTTTTTTGATGGATTGCCGGGTCAAGCTCGGCAATGACAACTGGTTCCCAATGCCCCTGCGCCTATTCCAGTCCTCCGGCGATCTCATGGCCGACCGCCGCTTCGAGTTCGCGCGCGACCTCCAGCTCAAGGGCGATCTGCCCGCAGCCGCGGACCTCCTGGAGCAGGCGCTCGAGCTCGCGCCTGACTTCACATCGGCCTGGTTCACGCTTGGCGAAATCCGTCAGCAGCTCGGCGAGCGCGCCAAGGCGATCGCGGCGTTTCGAGAGGCGCGTCGATCCGACCCTGGCGATCAGCACGGCGCCGGCCTGCATCTGATGCGGCTCGGCGATGCAGAGATGGCGGAGATGCCCAAGGCCTATGTGGAGGCACTGTTCGACCAATACGCGCCGCGCTTCGAGCATACGCTGATCAACGATCTCGGCTACCGCGCGCCCAGCCTGATCTTCAAGGCGGTGGTGGCCGCACGGGTCGCCGCCAGGAAGCCGGCTTACTTCAAGCGCACCATCGACCTCGGCTGCGGCACCGGCCTTGCGGCAGCCGCGTTTGCCAAGCAGGTCGACCATTTCATCGGCATCGATCTGTCGCCCGGCATGATCAAGCAGGCGCGCGCCACCAACCTCTATGCCGAGCTCGAAGTCGCCGACATGATCGAAGGCCTGCGGGCCAAGGCAGAAATCAGCGCGAACCTCGTCGTCGCCGCAGATGCGTTCGTCTATCTTTCCGATCTGGCGCCGGTCCTCAACGAAGCCAGGCGCGTGCTCGTATCAGGCGGCGTCCTCGCCTTCACGGTGGAGACGTTCGACGGCAGCGGCGTCGTTCTCGGCGAAGGCCTGCGTTATGCCCACTCGGCGGAATATGTGCGCGGCGCCCTCGCCAAAGCGGGTCTGAAGCTGTTGACGCTGGAGCCCGCCTCGCCGCGCATCGAGAACAACGAGCCCGTGCGCGGCCTCGTCGTCGTCGCCGAGAAAACTTGAGTCTAGGCGCTAGTCGCCCTACAGTTTAAGCGTCATTGCGTCGCAAAGTTGCGACTTCCCACTTGCGACGTACTGGTCGGAGCCAGCACAATGAGCGCACCAGGGAGAAACAAATAATGACAAAGAATCCATCGCGGCGCGATTTCAGCGCCGCCGCGCTTGCCACCATCGCCGCATCCACCTTGCCCGCGCCCTACGTCTGGGCCGCGGACAAGAAATATGATGCGGGCGCCAGCGACACCGAGATCAAGATCGGGCAGACCGTGCCGCATTCCGGCCCCGGCTCGCTCTACGGCGTGCTCGGCCGCATCGGCGAGGCCTATTTCCAGATGCTGAACGAGAAGGGCGGCATCAACGGGCGCAAGGTCAAGTTTCTCACCATGGACGATGCCTACAGCGCGCCGAAATGCGTCGAGGCGACGCGGCGCCTGGTCGAGCAGGAAGAGGTGCTCGCGCTGTACGGCTCGCTCGGCACCGCGCCCCAGACCGCCGTGCACAAGTACCTGAACTCCAAGGGCGTGCCGCAACTGCTGCTCAACACCGGCGCGTCGAAGTGGAACAACCCGAAAGAGTTCAAATGGACGATGGCGGGCCTGCCGCTCTATCCGACCGAAGCGCGCATTCTCGCGCGGCACGTCGTGAGCGTGAAGCCGAACGCGAAGATCGGCATTCTCTATCAGAATGACGATTTCGGCCGCGACTTCCTGGGGCCGTTCAAGAAGGTGCTGGCCGATGCCGGCGGTACCGCGCAGGTGATCATGGAGCAAACCTATGATCTCACCGAGCCGACCGTCGATTCCCAGCTCATCAATCTCTCCAAGTCGGGCGCCGACGTCTTCTACAACATCTCCACCGGCAAGGCCTCGTCGCAGTCGATCCGTAAAGTGGCCGAGCTCGGCTGGAAGCCGCTGCAGCTTCTCTCCGCCGGCTCGACCGGCCGCTCGATCCTCAATGCCGCGGGGCTCGAGAACGCCACCGGCATCGTCGCGATCCGCTACAACAAAGAGGTCGGCCTGCCGAAATGGGAGAAAGACCCGGACGTGATGGCGTTCGAGGAGTTGCGCAAGAAATACACGCCGGCGATCGACCCCGACAACACCATCGCCTTCGCCGGCTACGGCCAGGCCGTCAGCATGGGCGAGATTCTGCGCCGCTGCGGCGACGATCTCACCCGCGCCAACGTGCTGAAGCAGGCCTCGAACCTCAAAGGCTTCCACTCGCCCTACTTCCTCGACGGCGTAACCTACGACTACACGCCCGAGGACTACACGCCGATGAAGACGCTGTTCATCTCCACCTTCAGCGGCAAGGACTGGGATATTTCCGACAAGCCGATGTCGGAATAGGGCTAGGGCTTCTCGCCACCTGCCCGCTGTGTGTGCTCCCTCTCCCGCTTGCGGGAGACGGTCGGGGAGAGGGTGTCTCCGCGCTGGGGACAATCCCCTAGAGGAGAAAGCCCTCACCCGGCGCGCGGGACCATGCTTCGCATCGCCCGGACGCGCCGACCTCTCCCGCAAGCGGGAGAGGTCAACAACCCGCAGCGGAGCGCTTTAGGTCGCGATCGCCAGCCGATACGCCCGCGCCGCATTCACACCAAAAGCGTTGTCCCGCAACTGCGGGCCAAGCTTCGCCAGGCAGGCCTCCAGCGCGCTCTTGATCTCGCCGTAGCTTCCCGCAAGCAGGCACACCGGCCAGTCCGAGCCGAAGATCAGCCTGTCCTCGCCAAAACAATTTGCGACGTGCGCAACGAACGGGAACAGCCGTTCCGCATCCCAGTCGTTCCAGACCGCCTCGGTCGCGAGCCCTGAGATCTTGCACCAGACATTGTCGCACATCCCGAGCGCTTTGATGCGATCGGACCATTCGGCGCTGCCGCCGTCGGCGATCGGCGGCTTGGCCGCATGGTCGAGCACGAAGCGAGCTTGCGGAAAGGCCTGTGCGGTTGCGATGGCGGCGGGCAGCTCGCGGGTGCGGACCAGGAAATCGTAGGCGAGATCATGCGCGAACACAGCGGTGAGACCGCGCTGGACGTCCTCGCGCAGCAACCAATCGGGATCGGCCTCGTCATGCACCTGGTGGCGGATGCCGACGAGCTTTTCCCCGCCCGGCAGGCCGCGCAGCCGGTCGAGCGTGTCGTCGAGCGCGCCGTCGGTCAGGTCTGCCCAGCCGACGACGCCAATCACTGACGGCGTGGCATGCGCGATGCGCAAAAACTCCTCGGTCTCCTCCAGCGCGGAGCGGCATTGCACGACGATGCTGGCGTCGATGCTATTCGCCTTCAGCAGCGGCGCGAGGTCGGCCGGACTGAACGCGCGGCGGATCGGCGTCAGTTCGGGCGCGTCCATCCAGGGATAGTCGGCGCGCGCAGGATCCCAGAAATGTTGATGGGCGTCGATGATCATGGCTTACGCCCCACCCGGCAGCGGCGCGCGCGCATCGACGAGGTTTCGCGCACGCAGCTCCTGCCAGAAGGCCGCCGGCACCGCCGTCTCCGACATTGCGATGTTGTCGGCGACCTCGCCGGCATTGCGCGCGCCCATCACCGCGACCGTCACCGCGGGATGAGCCATGCAGAACTGGAGCGCGGCGGCTTTCAGCTCGGTGCCATGCTTGCGGCAGAGCGCGTCGAGCTCCAGCGCCCGCGCAACCAGCGACGCATCGGCGTCCTGATAGTTGAACTTCGCGCTCGTGTGCGGATTGGCCAGGATGCCGCTGTTGTAGATGCCCCCGAGCAGAATGCCGATGCTCTTGGCCGTACAGACCGGAAACAGCGCATCCAGCGCGCCCTGGTCGAGCAACGTGTAGCGACCGGCGAGCAGGAAGCAGTCGACCGGCACGGCCTCGGCAAAACGCGTCAACATCTCCGACTGGTTCATGCCGGCGCCGATCGCCTTAACGGTCCCGTCTTCTCGCAGCCGCTGCAGCGCGCGGAAGGCGCCGGTGACGGCCTCGTCATAGTGATCGTCGGGATCGTGCACCAAGAGGACGTCGACGCGGTCGAGCCCGAGGCGAGCGAGGCTTTCCTCCACCGAGCGCATCACGCCGTCATAACTGAAATCGAACACTGGGCGCTCGAGGGATGTGCCTTTGTAGTGCTCGTCCTCGGCAGCGCCACCATGGGGGGCGCGCAGCAGGCGGCCGACCTTGGTCGAGATGGCATAGGAGTCGCGCTTCTGTTGCCGCAGGAAGGCGCCGAGACGCCGTTCCGCGAGGCCAAAGCCATAGAGCGGCGCGGTATCGAAGAGACGCACCCCGAGCGACCAGGCACGCGCGATCGTCGCGTCCGCATCGGCATCGCTGACCGGGCTGAACAATCCGCCGAGCGGGGCGGAACCGAGACCGATTGAGGTGACGTCGAGCGAGCCGAGCCGCGACCGTTTCATTCCCATTGCCTTCCAATTCCAACGATACAAATATCATCTCCCCCGCTCGCGGAAACCGCAAGCGGGGGAGGCACGCAGGAGCGCGGGGCTGGCAGCGCTCCTACTTTAACATCTGCGCGACGTTGTCCTTTGTCACGAGATCGAGGCCGGTGTAGACGATCTCGGGCACCTTCTCGCCCTTCTTGATGGCAAGCAGCGTGTCCATCGCTTTTTCACCCATCTCGAACGGACGCTGGCCGACCAATGCATTGGCATAGCCGTCGCGCAGCAGCTCGAGCTGCATCTTCAGCGTATCGGCGACGACAAGCGTGAACTTGCCGGCATCGATGTCCTTCTTGTTCCTGGAGGCAAAGGCCTTGAAGCCCTCCGGGGCGAACATCGGCCAGCCGCCGATGGGAACGATCGCGGCGAGATCAGGCGTTGCGGTGCGCATATCCGTCATCTGCTGCACCGCGAGCGCGGGATCGTCGTTGCAGAATGTTGGTGAGCCCGCAACCTCGGTCCATTTCGAGCCCTTCAACGCCTCGCGCACGCCATCGACCCGCTCGGCGAGGTTCTTGGCGCCGGGGCCGCCCGAGACCATGGCGTATTTACCGCCGTCGGGCCGCATCTTCAGCAATTCCTTGCCGAGCGCGACGCCGAACTCCTTGTTGTTGGTGCCGATATAGGCGATCCGCTTGGAGCCGGGCGCATCGGCATCGAAGGTGATGACGGGGATGCCGGCGGCCGTCGCCGCCTCGATCGACTTGGTCATGGCCGCGACGTCGGCGACCGAAATGGCGAGACCATCGACCTTCTGGGTGACGAAGTCCTGGATGATCTGGGCCTGCGTCGCCGGCTCGTGCTCGACCGGTCCCTTATAGATGCACTCGATGTTGCCGAGCTCCTTGGCGCGCTTCAGGCAGCCGTCGCGCGCAAAATCGAAGAACGGATTGTTCATCGCCTTGGGCACGATCACGAAGCGGTAGTTCGCGGCGAATGCCGGCGTCGCCATCATCGCCACCGCGATACCGGCAAGAAGCAGTTTCCTCATTGTCTCCTCCACCCTTGTTTGGTGCCCGTCCTCTCGAAACGCCCGGGAAGCGGACAGGCAGTGTTATCGTTGTCTTCCCGAAGCGACGTCATTTCAGGTCATCCGCGAGCGGATGCGGTCGACCAGCACGGCCAGGATGATGATCACGCCCACCAACGTCTGCTGCCAGTAGGAGGAGACCTGCGCCAGCACGAGACCGTTGCGGATCACTTCCAGCAGCACGCAGCCGACGATGGCCCCGAGCGGGCCGCCGATGCCGCCGGCGAGATTTGCGCCGCCGATCACCGCCGCCGCGATCACGTTGAGCTCGTAGGACGTCGCCATATTGGCCGGCGCCGACCCCAGCCAGCCGGAGATGATGATGCCCTGCAGGCCTGCGGCGAGCGCGCAGATCACATACACCTCGATCTTTACCCGCACGACCGGGATGCCGGTGAGTTCGGCCGCCTTCTCGTTGCCGCCGAGCGCGAAGACGTGGCGCCCGAACGAGGTATGGTGCAGCACCACGGCCATCGCCAGCGCGAGGATCACCAGATAAATGAAAGGCACGGGCAGGCCGAGCACGTCACCCGAGGTGAGCGCGTAGAAGCGATCGGCATCGGGCCCGCCGGGAAAGCTGCCACGGCCGTTGGAGACGACATAGCCGAGCCCGCGCACGATCGAGAGCATGCCGAGCGTGGTGACGAAGGGCGACAGGCCGAGCACCGCGATGCAGAAGCCGTTGACGAGCCCGGCGATCAGCGCGACGCCGAGCCCGGCGAGGATGGAGACCAGCAGAATCAGGCCGGGCACGTTGGCCAGCACCGTCTTGCCGTCGGCCGCCATGTGCACGAACAAGGCGCCGGCGGGCGAGCCAGGCGCCGACAGCTCGGTCATCACCATCGAGGTGATCATGGCGGAGAAGCACATCATCGATCCCACAGAGAGATCGATGCCGCCGGTGATGATGACGAAGGTGACGCCGAGGGTTGCAATGGCGATGAATGAAAAATTCTTCGCCACGTTCTGTATGTTGCCTTCGGTAAAAAAATACGGGCTGGCGAAATGCATGATCACCAGCAGCACCGCCAGCGCGAGCAGAACGTAACCGGTCTGGGAGGCGAAGATGCCGCGCTGCCACCATCTGATCTTGCCGACATTGGAGAAGGTGATCGGGGATTCCATGGGCATGGCCATCACGCCGCCTCCTTCGCGCCGGTGATGAGAGCGGTGATCTCCTCAGGGGAGGTCTGGTGGATCGCCTTGTCGGCCCGCTTCTCGCCGCGGCGCATGACGACGACACGATCGCACACCGCGAAGACATCGGGCATGCGGTGCGAGATCAACATCACCGCGACGCCCTGCTCCTTCAGCCGGTGAATCAGGCCAAGCACCTGCTCGACCTGGCGCACCGAGATCGCAGCGGTCGGCTCGTCCATCATCACCAGCCGCGCATTGGAGAGCCGCGTCCGCGCGATCGCGACCGCCTGGCGCTGGCCGCCCGACATCTGCTTGACGAGGTCGTCGGGGCGCGTCTCCGAGCGCAGCTCGCCGAACAGCTCCAGCGCGCGCGCCGCCATCGCCTTGTGATCGAGCAGGGCAATGGGGCCGAATTTGCGCTTGAGCTCGCGGCCGAGGAACACGTTGGCCGCCGCCGTGAGATTGTCCGATAGCGCGAGGTCCTGGTAGACGACCTCGATGCCGACGGCGCGGGCATCGATGGGCCGGCTGAAATGGACCGCGTTGCCCGCAAAGCGGATCTCTCCGTGGCTGGGACGGAAATTGCCGGCGATGATCTTGACCAACGTCGACTTGCCCGCACCGTTGTCGCCCATCAGGCCGACCACTTCGCCCGGGAAGACCTGCAGGTCGACGTCATGCAGCGCGCGGATCGCGCCGAACTCCTTGCCGATGCCGGTCAGCTCGAGGACCGGTGTCGCGTCAGCATTTGCCATCAGCGGGCTTCCTCAGACATGACGGTTGACCAGGGATTCCAGATATTCCTGCCGGCCTGAGCGCGGCTGCGGGTCGAACCCGGGCTCGAGCGCGCGGTCGGCAAGATCGGCGAGCGAACGCTGGCCTCCGAGAATGGCGCGGCCCT
>NZ_JALBGZ010000419.1:0-5722 GCF_023006515.1 Bradyrhizobium sp. PRIMUS42 | reverse complement strand
CCCGGCGTCTATGCCGTCGGCGACGTCCGCTCCGGTTCGGTCAAGCGCGTCGGCGGCGCCATCGGCGAGGGCGCCCAGGTCGTGGCCTCCCTGCACGGCTATCTCGGCGACGCCGCAAAACCGGCGCTTTAAAGCCCGCTCCGGAAAAAGTGTGAAGCGGTTCTCCGCAGGATCGCGCTCACCAATAAGTCAAGCAGAAGACAAGCGCGTGGCAAGACGAATCCGGCTTGCCATCGTGCGGCGTCATGCGTGACTATCTTCCCTCATCCTGAGGGGCGCGCAGCGCGCGCGTCTCGAAGGATGAAGGCCCGGATGCATCTGGGCCTTTCGTGGTTCGCGTGGCGATGCGCAAGCATCGTCCGCAAGCGTGCTTCGCACGCTCCTCACCATGACGATCTACAAACAAAACGCTTAACGGGAGAACTAAATGGCTGAAATCGTCGTGCTCTACAAGACACCCAAGGATGCTGCCGCCTTCGACAAGTACTATGCCGAGACGCATATCCCGCTCGCCAAGAAGCTTCCCGGCCTGAAGAAATACGCCGTCAGCAAGGGGCCGGTCGCATCTCCCGCCGGGCCTTCCGGAATCCATCTCGTCGCCATCCTCACCTTCGATAGCGTGGCCGCCATCCAGTCGGCATTCGGCAGCGAGGAAGGCAAGGCGACCGGCGCCGACGTGCCGAAATTCGCCAGCGGCGGCGCCGACCTCCTGATGTTCGACACCAAGGAAGTGTGAAGGGATCGATTCAACTTTCGTCGAAGGTGACGAACCACCAACTGCTGTCGTTTGCGACAGTGGTACAAAAAATTCAGCCATGCGTTTGTCGATTCGCACGATGACGCATGGCTGCGCACATGCATGCGGCGACAACGCATGTGGCAATTCCATGAGCACCGTAATACTACTCTCCTCATCTCAACGCGGAGAGTAGGAGAGATGTCATGGTCCTTGGCTTGAGCCTGCCTGCCTTCACTTTGGTCCACGTCATCATCAGCCTGATCGCCATCGCCGCCGGCCTCGTCGTGATGTTCGGTCTGCTCGGCTCGAAGTCGATGCCGGGCCTCACCGCGATCTTCTTGGCCTTCACGATCCTGACCAGCGTCACCGGCTTCCTGTTTCCGTTCGAGAAGCTGCTGCCCTCGCACATCATCGGCATCATCTCGCTGGTGCTGCTCGCCATCGCCTGCGTCGCGCTGTACGGCATGAAGCTCTCCGGCGTCTGGCGTCCGGTCTACATCGTGACCGCGATGATCTCGCTCTATTCCAACGTCTTCGTGCTGGTGATCCAGTCGTTCCTCAAGGTACCGGCGCTCGCCGCGCTCGCGCCGGCAGTGGCGCCGGCGCCACCATCTGGTCCCGTGTTCGCGGTGGTGCAGGGCATCGTCCTTGTGTTCTTCGTCGTGATCACCATCGGCGCCTGGCGCCGCTTCAGGCCGATGGCGTTTGCCTGATCACACGATTCTCAACGTTCCCAGTTGATGCGAGACATCGCATTCGGGACCTTGCGCACCTATCTGCGCATCATCGGCGCGTGCTTGATCACGCGTAGCGCAATGGATCTTCACTGAAAGAGAGCAGTCCATGCCCACCATCACCACCAAAGACGGCGTCGAGATCTTCTACAAGGATTGGGGAAGCGGTCAGCCGATCGTATTCAGCCATGGCTGGCCGCTGTCGTCCGACGACTGGGACGCGCAGATGATTTTCTTCGTCAACAACGGCTACCGCGTCATCGCCCATGACCGCCGCGGCCATGGCCGCTCGTCGCAGGTCGCCGACGGTCACGACATAGATCATTATGCCGACGACCTTGCGGCCGTCACCGCGCATCTCGACCTCAACAACGCCATTCATGTCGGCCATTCCACCGGCGGCGGCGAAGTCGTGCATTACATCGCGCGCCACGGCGAGAGCCGGGTGGCGAAGGCCGCGATCCTCTCCGCGGTGCCGCCGCTGATGGTGCAGACCGCGGCCAATCCCGGCGGCCTGCCGAAGAGCGTGTTCGACGATCTCCAGAAGCAACTTGCCGCCAGTCGCACCCAATTCTATCGCGACCTGCCGGCCGGCCCGTTCTACGGCTACAATCGCCCCGGCGCAAAACCGTCGGAAGCGGTGATCCAGAACTGGTGGCGCCAGGGCATGATGGGCGGCGCCAAGGCGCATTACGACGGCATCGTTGCGTTCTCGCAGACTGACTTCACCGAGGACCTCAAGAAGATCAACGTGCCCGTGCTGGTGATGCACGGCGACGACGACCAGATCGTGCCTTACGCCGATTCGGCCCCGCTCTCGGCCAAGCTGCTGAAAAAGGGCACGCTGAAGACCTACAAGGGCTTCCCGCACGGCATGCCGACCACCCACGCCGAGACCATCAACGCGGATCTCCTGGCATTTTTCAGGGAGTAGAGGAGCTGATCTTGCCCTCTCCCCCTTGCGGGAGAGGGTGGCTCGCTGCGCAGCCACGGGTGAGGGGACTCTCTCCGCGAGTCCGGAATCGTAGGGTGGGCAAAGGCGCACTTGCGCCGTGCCCACCATCGATCCGACGCTGCACAGAAATGGTGGGCACGCTTCGCTTTTCCCACCCTACATACCCTCCAGGGGAGTACACCTCACTTCAGTATCGCTCTGATCGCATCGAAGGTGCGCTTGACGAAAATCTCCGGCTTCTCCCGCGCACCTTCGCCAATCCAGCTGTCGCCGCCGACGCGCATCGCGCCTGTGGCGATCATGGCGACGAGGCGCGCCTTCAGCTGGTCCGATTTGGTTCTGGCGCGGCGGGCGAGCCCGTCGGCCAGCGCGAGTTCGAGCTTTTCGTATTTGAGCTGATCGCGGGCCCGAAGCGCGGGATTGTCGCGCTTGAGCCGCGACATCGCCGCGGCTTCCGCCGGATCGATCCGCTTGACCGCCGCTGCGATAACATTTTCCGCGGCCGTCAGCATGGGTTCATCCGCAGGCCGGGCAACAATCTCGGCGACCAAGGCGCTTGCCGCGCCTTCCTGCCAGGCGGCGACCACGTCCTCCTTGGATGCGAAATAATGGAAGAAGCTCCGGCGCGACACGTCCGCCGCTGCTGCGATGTCGTCGATGGTCGTGGCTTCGAAGCCGCGCTCCAGGAACAGCGTCATCGCCGCCCGGGTCAGGCGCGCGCGGGTCTCCTGCTGCTTGCGCTGGCGCAGGCCGGTGCCATCAGGGGAATTTTCGCCTGGGGGCAATGACTTGACGCGTTTCCGGACGACCTTCGAAGGCTTCAAATCGGCTCGCCTCTTGTAAACTTGCACTCAGTGCACATTTAGACCCGTCGCGGGCCTCGTTCCAGCCCCGAACGGAGAATGGCATGACCGACTGGACCATGGCAGATATCCCCTCTCTCGCCGGCAAGACGGCCGTGGTCACGGGAGCGACGGGCGGCCTCGGTTATGAGACGGCGATGGCGCTGGCGGGCGCCGGTGCCATTGTCATACTCACCGGACGCAGCGACGCAAAGGGCCTGCGGGCGATCGAAGGCATTGGCGAGCGGTTTCCCAACGCGCTGATCGCCTACGAGCATCTCGATCTCGCCAGCCTCGCTTCCGTCGCCGATTTCGCCAAGCGCTTTGCCGCCGGCAACGAGCAGGTCGATCTCCTCGTCAACAATGCCGGCGTGATGGCGCTGCCGAAACGGCAGCAAACCGAGGACGGTTTCGAGATGCAGCTCGGCACCAACTATCTCGGCCACTACGCCTTGACGGCGCACCTGTTGCCGCAGCTTCGCCGCGCGAAGGCGCCTCGTGTCGTCAATCTCTCCAGCCTTGCGCACCGCTCCGGCGCGATCAATTTCGACGATCTGCAGGGCAAGCACGCCTATCGCGCGTGGCGCGCCTACAGCCAGTCCAAGCTGGCGATGCTGATGTTTTCGCTCGAATTGCAACGCCGTAGCGACGCGGCCGGCTGGGGCCTGATGAGCCTTGCGGCGCATCCCGGCTTCGCGCGCACCGATCTCGTCGCGAACGGCCTGGGCGCCAACTCGCTGCAGTGGCGGGTCGGCCGGCTACTCCAGCCGCTGTTCAGCCAGTCCGCTGCCGATGGCGCACTGCCAACGCTGTTCGCCGCGACTTCGCCCACAGCGGAGCCCGGCGGATATTACGGTCCGAACGGATTCTACGAAATGAAGGGGGCGCCCGCGGTGGCGAAGATCATGCCGCACGCGAAGGCTCTCGCTGCGGCGGCCATGCTGTGGGATGCCTCGGCGACATTGACTGGTGTATCCTTCGACGAGATCGCGGCCGCCGCTTGAGCCGCGCGAGCCGGTTGGGGACGTCCCGATGCAAGTCATCATCTTCGGCGCGACCGGCATGATCGGGCAGGGCGTTCTGCGCGAATGCCTGATCGATCCCGGCATCGACCGTGTGCTCGTGGTCGGCCGCAGCCCGACCGGCGTGCGCAACGCCAAGCTCGTCGAGATCATCCACGACAATTTTCTGGACTATTCGGCGATCGAAACGCAGCTGACCGGCTTCGGTGCCTGCTTTTTCTGCCTCGGCGTCTCCTCGATCGGCATGCGCGAGGAGCGCTACCGGCATCTTACCCATGACCTCACGCTCGCGGCAGCGACGATGCTGGCACGCCTCAACCCGCAGATGATCTTCACCTACGTCACCGGGGCCGGCACTGATACCACCGAGCAGGGTTCGCGGATGTGGGCGCGGATCAAGGGCAAGACCGAGAACGATCTGCTCAAGCTGCCGTTCAGAGCCGCCTATATGTTCCGGCCGGGTGCGATCCAGCCCCTGCACGGCGCCCGTTCCAAGACCGCCTGGGTGCAGGCGGTCTATACCGCAACCTGGCCCCTCTGGTCGGTGCTGCGCCGGCTCTCGCCGCGGCTCGTCACCTCCACCGAGCAGATCGGTCGCGCCATGATCCGCGTCGCCCGGGAGGGGTATCCGCGGAAGGTGCTGGAAATGGAGGATATCAATGGCCTCTAACCCGCCGACCCGGTAGTTTGGACGGAAATTTCGGGGCCTGTGTGCGTTGAGCCCGATCCACTCCGAAGGAGAAGCGTCGGCGATGCCGCCCCAGCTCAAATTGATCGCACTCGACGCCGACGATCTCGCCGTGATCTCGACCCATGTCCAGGACGCGCATGTCCAGGCCTCCGACATCCTCTGGCGACAAAGCGAGAAGCGGCTTGTGGTCGGGATGAGCCGGCTGGACTGGGAGCAGACGCTGGAGGGCGAGGCCGAGCCGCGTCGGCTGGTCTCCGCGCTCCGCTTCGACCGCGTGCTCGCTTGCAAGTCGCGCAACATCGACCTCACAGCTCCCGACAAGGTCCTGGACCTTGTCGGCATCGAGTTTCACCCGAGGGACGGCCGCGACGAGGAGCCCGCCGGCAGCGCCCTGCTTTTGTTCGCGGAAGGTGGCGCCATCCGGCTCGACGTCGAATGCCTGGAATGCGAGCTGACCGACCTCGGGGCGGATGCACTGGGAACGGGGGTGGAGATCGAGGGGGAGGTGTGAGGTTGCCGGTATACCAGCCGTACCGCCCCCGTGCCCGCGCGCCTTGCGAGGGTTGACGTCGCTTCCCCGCCGCGCCATTGAGCAGGGGACCTGGTGCGCCAACCCGCCCCAAAGACCAGCCAGAAGCCAAGCCAGACATGCCCGTTCGCCTCGACCGCAGCAGCGCCGATTTTGACCAGCGATTCGCGGCCTTCCTTGCCGCCAAGCGCGAGGTCTCGGCCGACGTCG
>NZ_JALBGZ010000418.1:0-5722 GCF_023006515.1 Bradyrhizobium sp. PRIMUS42 | reverse complement strand
ACCACGACGGCGGTGTCTATTGGGCAGATCCCGAATTGGCGATCGAATGGCCGGTGAGGGCCTCGGCGGCCCAGCTCTCACCGAAGGATCGAGCGCTGCCGACCTTTGAGTCCTGCTGTTTACTCAAGCTCCGATCTCGTGCCCCGGACGCAGCGCAGCGCGTCGCTCTTGCGACGTGGTGCGCTGCTGCGCGTCCGGGACACGATGGTGATGCCTCGTTCGTAACTGTCGCAGAACTGCGACAGGTCCGCTCCACCGTCGCTCCTGCCTGGGCTGACAGAAAACGCTCCCCGCGACATCGTTCGCGCAAGTCGCGAGCACGCGACGAATTGCGCAAACAGCAAACATCGGGAGTGGTCAATGAACAAGGTGGAATTCCTCAGCGTCACCAAAGTTCCCTTCGCCGAACGCTACGACAATTTCATCGGCGGCAAGTTCGTCGCGCCGATCGCCGGCAAATATTTCGACAACGCCTCGCCTGTGAACGGTCAAATCGTCTGCAAGATCGCGCGGTCCGACGCGCAGGACGTCGAGGCGGCCCTCGACGCGGCGCATGCGGCCAAGGCCGCGTGGGGCCGCACCAGTGTCGCCGAGCGCGCTGCGGTCCTGAACCGAATCGCCGATCGCATGGAAGAAAATCTCGAGCGTCTCGCCATCGCCGAGACCTGGGACAACGGCAAGCCGATCCGTGAGACCCGCGCCGCCGACATCCCGCTCGCTATCGATCACTTCCGCTACTTCGCCGGCGTCGTCCGCGCCCAGGAAGGCTCGATCGGCGAGATCGACCACGACACCATCGCCTATCATTTCCACGAGCCGCTCGGCGTGGTCGGCCAGATCATCCCCTGGAACTTCCCGCTGCTGATGGCCTGCTGGAAGCTCGCGCCTGCGCTCGCCGCCGGCAATTGCGTCGTGCTCAAGCCCGCCGAGCAGACCCCGGCCTCGATCATGGTCTGGGCCGAGATCATCGCCGACATCCTGCCGCCCGGCGTCCTCAACATCGTCAACGGCTTTGGCCTCGAGGCCGGCAAGCCGCTGGCCTCGAGCCCGCGCATCGCCAAGATCGCCTTCACCGGCGAGACCTCGACGGGCCGGCTGATCATGCAGTACGCCAGCCAGAACCTCATTCCCGTCACGCTGGAGCTGGGCGGCAAGTCGCCGAACATCTTCTTCAACGACGTCACCGCGGAAGACGACGATTTCTTCGACAAGGCGATCGAAGGCTTCGTCATGTTCGCGCTGAACCAGGGCGAGGTCTGCACCTGTCCGAGCCGCGCGCTGGTTCACGCCGACATCTATGACCGCTTCATGGAGCGGGCGCTGAACCGTGTCGCGGCGATCAAGCAGGGCGACCCGCGTGCGGCCGACACCATGATCGGTGCGCAGGCCTCGGGCGAGCAGCTCGCAAAAATCCTCTCCTATATCGACATCGGCAAGCAGGAGGGCGCGAAGGTGCTGGCCGGCGGCAGCCGCGCCGAGCTCGGCGGCGATCTCTCGGGTGGCTTCTACGTCCAGCCGACGGTGTTCGAGGGCCACAACAAGATGCGGATCTTCCAGGAGGAGATCTTTGGGCCCGTCGTTTCGGTCACAACCTTCAAGACGGACGAGGAAGCGCTCGAGATCGCCAACGACACGCTCTATGGCCTTGGGGCCGGGGTCTGGAGCCGCGACGCCAACCGCTGCTACCGCTTCGGCCGGGCGATCCAGGCCGGCCGGGTCTGGACCAATTGCTACCATGCCTATCCCGCGCATGCGGCGTTCGGCGGTTACAAGCAGTCGGGCGTCGGTCGCGAGACCCACAAGATGATGCTCGATCATTATCAGCAGACCAAGAATCTCCTGGTCAGCTACAGCCCGAAGAAGCTCGGCTTCTTCTGATCGGACGGTGCGGAGAGGGCGGCGCCATTTCGGCGCCGTCCGCTCTGAAGGCTGGGATTGGCGTGGCCCACCATTCTTGATCCGGTCACGAATCTGCGCACGCACGTGACACGCATAGATTTGTTGCCCGATCGGCGCCAAAGATTTTCCAATATTTCGACCACGTTGCACTGCGGCATAATGAAAGTCGTGCCATGTCGCCGCGGTGCTTTCCAAGGGTGTTTGACTTGGGTTAGAGAGGACGAAAGTTTTCTCTGACCCGGAATTCCTATGGCCGCACCCAAGAAAGCCGCCGCAAGCACTCCACAGGACAAGCCCGACGGCGGTTCGCCCCCGGAATTCACCAGGGAGCAGGAGCTCAAGGCGCTCCGCGACATGCTCCTGATCAGGCGGTTCGAGGAAAAGGCCGGCCAGCTCTACGGCATGGGCGCGATCGGCGGCTTCTGCCACCTCTATATCGGCCAGGAGGCCGTGGTCGTCGGCATGCAGATGGCCCTGAAGCAGGGCGATCAGGTCATCACCGGCTATCGCGATCACGGGCACATGCTCGCCACCGGCATGGACGCCAACGGCGTCATGGCCGAGCTCACGGGCCGCCGCGGCGGCTATTCCAAGGGCAAGGGCGGCTCCATGCACATGTTCAGCAAGGAGAAGCACTTTTACGGCGGCCACGGCATCGTCGGCGCCCAGGTCTCGCTCGGCACCGGTCTCGCCTTCGCCAACAACTATCGTGGCAACGACAATGTCAGCGTCACCTATTTCGGCGACGGCGCGGCCAACCAGGGCCAGGTCTATGAGAGCTTCAACATGGCGGAGCTCTGGAAGCTGCCGGTGATCTACGTCATCGAGAACAACCGCTACGCCATGGGCACTTCGGTCTCGCGCGCCTCGGCGCAGCAGGATTTCTCCAAGCGCGGCGCGTCCTTCAACATCCCCGGCAAGCAGGTCGACGGTATGGACGTCCGCGCGGTCAAGGCTGCGGGCGAAGAGGCCGCGGCCTGGTGCCGCGCCGGCAAGGGCCCCTACATCCTTGAAATGCAGACCTACCGCTATCGCGGTCACTCGATGTCCGATCCTGCAAAATACCGCACACGCGAGGAGGTCGAGAAGGTCCGCCACGACCAGGATCCGATCGAGCAGGTGCGTAACCGCTTGCTCGCGGCCAAGGTCAGCGAGCAGGACCTGAAGGCGATCGACGCCGAGGTGCGCGACATCGTCAACGCGTCCGCCGATTTCGCCCAGCATGATCCCGAGCCGGATGCCGCCGAGCTCTGGACCGACATTTACCGCTGAACGCGCGCAAGCTTTCTTTTGGAGTCGCTATGCCAATTCAAGTGCTGATGCCCGCGTTGTCGCCCACGATGGAGAAGGGCAACCTCGCCAAATGGCTGAAGAAAGAGGGCGAGACGATCAAATCGGGCGACGTCATCGCCGAGATCGAGACCGACAAGGCGACCATGGAGGTCGAGGCGACCGACGAGGGCACGCTCGGCAAGATCCTGATCCCCGAGGGTACCGCTGACGTCGCGGTGAACACACCGATCGCGACGATCCTCGCCGACGGCGAGAGCGCGGCCGATCTCGCCAAGGCGTCTTCTCCGGCGAAGCAGGAGAAGGCTGCGGAGTCCGCAGCCCCGGCCGCTGCGAAGGCCGAAGCGCCCCAGCCCAAGGCTGCTCCCGCACCACAGGCCGTCGCCGAGCCCGATCCCGAAGTGCCAGAAGGCACCGAGATGGTGACGCAGACCATCCGCGAAGCCTTGCGCGATGCCATGGCCGAGGAAATGCGCCGCGATCCCGACGTGTTCGTGATGGGCGAGGAGGTCGCTGAGTATCAGGGCGCCTACAAGGTCACGCAAGGGTTGCTGCAGGAGTTCGGCGCCAAGCGCGTCATCGACACCCCGATTACCGAGCACGGCTTTGCCGGTGTCGGCGTCGGCGCCGCGATGACCGGCCTGAAGCCGATCGTCGAGTTCATGACCTTCAACTTCGCCATGCAGGCGATCGACCAGATCATCAACTCCGCGGCCAAGACGCTTTATATGTCCGGCGGCCAGATGGGCTGCTCGATCGTGTTCCGCGGCCCGAACGGAGCGGCCGCCCGCGTCGCCGCCCAGCACAGCCAGGACTATTCGGCCTGGTATTCGAACGTTCCGGGCCTCAAGGTCGTCGCGCCGTTCTCGGCCGCCGATTACAAAGGCCTGCTCAAGGCCGCGATCCGCGATCCCAATCCGGTGATCTTCCTCGAGAACGAGGTGCTCTACGGTCACACCGGCCAAGTGCCCAAGCTCGACGATTTCGTGATCCCGATCGGCAAGGCCCGCATCGTCCGTTCCGGCAGCCACGTCAGCATCATCTCCTGGTCGAACGGCATGACCTATGCGCTGAAGGCCGCCGACGAACTCGCCAAGGAGGGCATCGAGGCCGAGGTGATCGACCTGCGCACGCTGCGTCCGATGGACACCGAGACCATTATCAACTCGGTCAAGAAGACCGGCCGCGCCGTCACGGTGGAGGAGGGCTGGGCCCAGAGCGGCGTCGGCGCCGAGATCGCCGCGCGCATCATGGAGAACGCCTTCGACTATCTGGACGCGCCCGTTACGCGCGTCTCCGGCAAGGACGTGCCGATGCCCTATGCCGCCAACCTGGAGAAGCTCGCGCTGCCCTCGGCGGCTGAGGTTGTCGAGGCCGCCAAAGCCGTCTGCTACAGGTAGATCATGGCGGGCCCGAAGGAGCAGCCACTGCCGCCCGACGTCATGACCCGCGATGACGCGGTCGAGATCCTGCGCGTGTTCGTGCTGGACGGCGGGCTGTCGATGGCGTTCCAGCGTGCCTTCGAGGAGCCCGACATGTGGGGCCTCTTGCTGGTCGATCTCGCCCGCCACGCCGCGCGCGCCTATGCGCGCGAGAGCGAATACACCGAAGAGGACGCCCTCAACCGGATCCTGGAGATGTTCCAGGCCGAGATCGAGCGTCCCACCGACACCGGCACCACGACGCCGCGCGGCAAGGGACACTGACCGTGGCGATCGAATCCCATCACTTCGATTTCATGCTGGAAGCGATCCGCGAGGCGGAGGCTTCGATCGCGCAGGGCGGCCTGCCGATCGGTGCCGTGCTGACGCGCGACAACAAGATCATCGCCCGCGGCCACAACAACCGCGTGCAGGAGAACAACGTGATCCTGCACGGCGAGATGAGCTGCCTGCGCGAGGCCGGCGCGATCTCGTTCCACGACACGATCATGTACACCACGCTGTCGCCGTGCTCGATGTGCGCCGGCGCGCTGGCGCTGTTTAAGGTCAAGCTGGTGGTGATCGGAGAATCCGTCACCTTCGAGGGCTCGAAGGACATTCTCGACAAGTTCGGCATCCCCTGGATCGACCTTGCCGACGACCGCTCCATCACCATGATGAAGACTTGGCGTTCCAATCCTGCCAATGAGCGCCTGTGGCAGGGCGACATCGGCAACTAAACCTGGTCAGTTCGTCTTCGCTGTCGAAGACGACGTTTTGAGAAGTTCTTCGTGAGGTCAGCATGCCCATCAACATCCTGATGCCCGCTCTTTCGCCGACGATGGAGAAGGGCAACCTCGCCAAGTGGCTGAAGAAGGAAGGCGACAAGGTCAAATCCGGCGACGTCATCGCCGAGATCGAGACCGACAAGGCCACCATGGAGGTCGAGGCCATCGACGAGGGCACGATCGCCAAGATCCTGGTGCCCGAGGGTACGCAGGATGTCCCGGTCAACGACGTGATCGCGGTGCTCGCGGGCGAGGGCGAGGATGTGAAGGCGGCGGGCGCCGCCAAGCCCAGCGCTTCGGCCGCGCCTCCGAAAGCTGCCGAGG
>NZ_JALBGZ010000417.1:0-5726 GCF_023006515.1 Bradyrhizobium sp. PRIMUS42 | reverse complement strand
CGACGAGAACGAGCTCGCGGCGCGGATTCAGGCGCTCGGCGCCGACCGTTCGCGGCTTGCCGACGAGCTTGACGGCGCGCTGGTGAAGGCGCGCAAGCTCGAGCGCACCAATCGCGAGATCTCCGACCGGCTGGATTCCGCGATCGTCACGATACGCTCGGTGCTCGATACCGGAGAGGACGGATGAGCCACATCAACGTCACCATCAACGGCCGGCAATACCGCATGGCCTGCGAGGAGGGCCAGGAGGTGCGGCTACTCAAGCTCGCCGAAAGCCTGGAGACACGGATTCAGTCGCTGCGCGGAAAATTCGGTGAGATCGGCGATGCGCGTCTCACCGTGATGGCGGCGCTGACCGTCTGCGACGAGCTGGTCGACGTCGGCAACCGTGTCCGCACCATGGAGCAGGAGCTGACCGAGCTGCGCGATTTCCGCAATGCCGCCGTCGAGCGCGCCAGGATGACGCAGACCGCGGTGGTGAACGCGCTGAACGCGGCGGCCGAACGCATCGAGAAGTCGACCCAGGTCCTGAACCGGACCGTCGGCAACGGCATCGCGATCGGGTAGGGCCGCGGAAGAGGTTGCCAATTGTTGTGGTTGGTTTGGCCGCGGGCGACGCGCCTCTCCCGCGTGCGGGAGAGGTCGGCGCGTAGCGCCGGGTGAGGGTTCTCTCCTCTAGGGGATTGTCCCGTTGAGGAGCTACCCTCTCCCCAACCCTCCCCCGCAAGCGGGGGAGGGAGCGGGCTTCTGCCGTGGCTCGCAGCCCGTTTCATTACGCTGAAGCTCAGCTCTCTCGCCGGGCTGGCGATTCGTCAGTATCGTTGTTACATTGGCTCCGCGAGGCTGCGACGCGCGTCAGGAGCCATATATCCCCGGGGCCTTATCGATCCTTTAGGGAACTGTCCCTGGCCGGGCCCGTGGGCCCGGACATATGGTGCCCACCTACTTTCGTAGGGAACTCCGGGATCGAGTGCTTCAACGGCGTACGCGGCTTCGCACTTTTGTTTGCTTGGTTTGTGCCTGTCGAAACGACTGCGGCCAGTTCAACAGGTGTCATTCCCCGCCTTGTGTGCAATCGCGCACTGGAGCGGGGAATCCAGTGCGCCGCGGCCTTTGTGTGAATCACCACCGCCTCCGGAAGACTGGATCACCCGCAGCAGTGCGCAAGGGCGCACAGGGGGTGATGACGTGGGGACCAAGCGCATGACCAACACCAAAGCCGAACTCCGTGCCAAAGCCCTCGCGGCGCGCGACGCGCTGAGCGAGAAGAAGCGCAGTGCTGCCGCCGCAAAGCTCGCCAAGCGCGGGCTGCCGTTCGAGCTTCTGCCTGGCAGCATCATCTCCGGCTATTCGCCGATCCGCAGCGAGATCGATCCGATGCCGCTGCTCACGAGGCTCGCGGAGCAGGGGGCAAGGCTGGCGCTGCCTTGCGTCACCGCACGGGGGCAGTCGCTGATCTTCCGCATCTTCCATCCGAACGATCGTCTGATGCTCGGTCCGCTCGGCATTCCAGAGCCATCGCCGGCAGCGGCCGAAGTCATCCCGGACATCATGCTGACGCCGCTCGCGGCCTTCGACCGTCTCGGCCATCGCATCGGCTATGGCGCGGGACACTACGACCACACCTTCGCGCACTTGCGCAAAGCCAAGAATATCGTCGGCATCGGGCTCGCTTTTGCAGCGCAGGAGATCAAGGCGGTTCCGGCACTATCCCACGACGTCGCGCTGGATTATGTGCTAACCGAATCCGACGTGTTCGATTTCCGGAGTTCTGAAGTTGCGCATTCTCTTCGTGGGTGATGTCGTCGGCCGCAGCGGTCGGAACGCCATCGCCGAATATCTGCCCGGCATGGTCAAGGACTGGTCGCTCGATTTCGTCGTCGTCAACGGCGAGAATTCCGCCGGCGGCTTCGGCATCACGGAAGCGATTTATCAGGAGTTTCTCGATGCCGGCGCCGACGCGGTGACGCTCGGCAACCATTCCTGGGACCAGCGTGAAGCCCTGGTGTTCATCGAGCGCGCCGAGCGCCTGGTGCGTCCCGCTAACTATCCGCGTGGCACGCCCGGCCGCGGTGCCGCACTGGTCGAGACCAAGAACGGCAAGCATGCGCTGGTCGTCAACGCGTTGGGCCGCGTCTTCATGACCCCGTTCGACGATCCCTTTGCCGCGCTGGAGCGCGAGCTCGGGGCCTGTCCGCTCGGCGTTGCCGCCGATGCGATCGTCGTCGATTTCCATTGCGAGGCGAGCAGCGAGAAGCAGGGCATCGGCTTCTTCTGCGACGGCCGCGCCAGCCTCGTCGTCGGCACGCACACCCATGTGCCGACCGCCGACCACCAGATCCTCAGCGGCGGCACCGCCTACATGACCGATGCCGGCATGACCGGCGACTATGATTCCATCATCGGCATGCAGAAGGAAGAGCCGCTGCGGCGGTTCACATCGGGAATTCCGTCAGGCCGCTTCGAGCCGGCCGCGGGCGCGGCAACGCTCAGCGGCGTCGCCGTGGAGACGGATGACGCGACGGGGCTCGCGCTGAAGATTGCGCCGGTGCGCGTGGGTGGAAGGCTGGAGCCGGCGACGCCGAAGTTCTGGTTGAGCTGAATTCTTCGCGCGGCATTCACGGTGCACCCTCGCCCCTTGTGGGAGAGGGTGGCTCGTCGCGTAGCGACGAGACGGGTGACCGAGTCTGATTTCATTGCGCCAGGCGCATGCGCCTAAGCCATTGATCCCGCAAATCCCGGCTACTGTGCATGGGGTTGTCTTCGAACTTTTAGTTTGAGGGAGCCGGAGTGCCGATGCTCAGCTCTGGCGAAAACCCATCCGGAAGGCGCCCCAGTGCTTGCCGCGGATCACGATCGGCGAGGACAGATCCTTCATCAGCACGAACTGTCCGCCGCCCATGTCGCGGCGGTAGGTCTGGAGCAGGAACGGCTTGGTGTTCGCCGCGACCTTCTTCACCGCGCGATCGGTGAACAGGCGGCGGTTGCGGCAATTGGCGTTGTTCCAGATCGGGTCCTTGCCCTGCGGCAGGCGGTAGTTCGGATTGTGAGTCGGCAGATAGCCGCCCTTGGCCCAGGCGACGCAGAATACGATGCGGGGATCGGATTTCTGGATCGGGTCCTGGATCGCGGGCAGCACGCGATCGGTGAAGTCGACATAGTTGGTGAGGTACTGCTTTGGATCAGTGCCGGGAATTTCGCGGTATGTCTCGTCCATGAGCCGGTCGAGCGTGATATCGCCGCGGTCGATCGCGGCCTCGAACTCGGCCGAGATCCGCTTCGCGGTCTCGACGACGACGCGGATCAGCGGTGCGTCCGATGTCTCCACGCCGCTGTCGGCGATCAGCGCGATCAGGCCTTCGGAGGTGTCGAGCAGCTTTGTCACCCGCTGATCGGCGCTCCTGAGATCGCGAGAGGAGAGGTCGACGCCCTTGGCGAGTTCGTTCAGCTCGCTGATGACGGTGTCGCAATGTCCGAGATTGGAGGTCGCCGCGCGCGTGACGCTGCCGATCTCCGCCTCCACGGAGGCAAAGCCCTGCTGGACCCGCGAGATGATGCCGGAAATCTGCTGGGCGCCTTCCCCGGCGGTCTTGGCGCGTTGCGATGCGTCGCTGCTTTCGCCGATCAGGCCTTCGATCTGGCCGTCGAGATCGCGGACGGTGTC
This sequence comes from Bradyrhizobium sp. PRIMUS42, assembly GCF_023006515.1. NCBI lineage: Bacteria > Pseudomonadati > Pseudomonadota > Alphaproteobacteria > Hyphomicrobiales > Nitrobacteraceae > Bradyrhizobium > Bradyrhizobium sp. PRIMUS42. The sequence goes on along the minus strand of NZ_JALBGZ010000417.1, from coordinate 2,062 downwards.
GGAGATCTGATGCGTGGCCTGGCGAGTGGCTTCCGCGAGGTTCTTCACCTCGCTTGCGACCACCGCAAAGCCGCGGCCGGCGTTGCCGGCGCGGGCGGCTTCGATCGTTGCGTTCAGCGCGAGCAGATTGGTCTGCTTCGCAATCGCCTCGATCGAGCCGGAGACTTTCGCGACCTGCGCCAGCGCCGAACCGACGGCGCTGAGGCGCGCTTCGATGCGCTCCACCGCCGCGACCAGCTCGGAGATGTGGTTGACCGCGGTGTCGACGGCGCTGCGCGACTGCGCGATCTCGCCGACCGCCGCGGACGTGGTCGTTTGCACGGCCTGCGATGCGTTGGCGATGTCGTGGTTGGCCGAGACCATCGTCTCGGCCGTCTTCTGCAGATGATGGAACCGTTCCGACTGACCTGCGACGCGGTTTGCCACTTCCTGGACGTTGCCGGCAATGTCGGCGAGTTCCACGCCGAGGCCGCCGATGCGGTCGGCAAGCTGATCGATCAGCCGTTCAGCCAGCGTGCGATTGGAGCCGGTGTCCATGACGGCAAGTTGTACGACGGACATGTTTGATGAGTCCTCCAGTCAGAGCCGCAACCCGGCTCACGGCGGCATTCCCATTCCAATTTCGATCTTAAGGGATGATTCGCGTCCGGCGTCTTGCCTGAGCGTGCACTACAGTTTGTAGGCCGTGCGGAATCCACCCCAGTGACGGCCCTGCACGCGGATCGCGACGTCGATCTCCCGCATCATGACGGTGTTCCCGTTGCCCATGTCGCGCGCATAGCTCTGGACAAGGTACGATCGCAGGTTGCGTGCGGCCGCCAACCCCGCCGGATCGTTGAATATCCGCCGGTTGCGGCTGTTGGCTGTGTTCCAGGCGACGTCGCCCGGCCGCTGCGGATGCGAATAGATCTTGTTGTGCACCGGCAGGAAGCCGTTGCGGTCAACCATGGCGCAGAACGCCATGCGCTGGTCCTTCGCCAGGAATGCTTCCTGGAACGGCGGCAGGGCGCGGTCGGCCCAATCGAGATATTTCGTGCGGTATTGCTGCGGATTGGTCCCGGCGATTTCGACATAGTCGGTGTCGAAGAGGTCGTCGATTTTGACCTCGCCGCGCGCAAGCGCCCGTTCGAATATCATCGTCAGCGCGTTGCCCGCCTCCATGGCGCGGGTGACGAACTCCGTGTTCTCTTCGTGGATTGACCAGAGCCTGTCCTCGATCTTTTCGCGGAGCTCGGCATCGGGGCTGGCGAATTGCGCGCGCGCGCCGGCCTTGGATTGCTCGATCACGCGCAGACGGCAGGCGCCGACGTGTTCGAGCGTGCCTTCGATCATCGCTTGCGGTGCAAGCCGGCCTGCGTCCGCGCCGCCGATCAACACGCCGTCCATCGAGATTTCATAGACCGGCATCACGCCGCGCGCGCTCTCGAACTTGAGATGGCAGGGCAGTCGTTCGGTCTTGCGGCGGTCGTCGTGCTCGCTCTGGCGGAGCAGCACGGCGCAGCGCGATTTCAGCTTTTGAGCAAAAGTGGTGACGGCCTTGCCGGCACTGGCGACGTTCTCGCCATGGCTCTCGGCTGCCTTGGTCGCGGCATCGATCTCGGCCGCGCTCTCGCCGACCGAGACGATGAACTCCGAGGCGCTGGCGGCATTGCCGGAGACCTCGCTGGTGGTGGCGTTCTGCTCGGCAACCGCGCCGTTGACGGTCTCGAACACCGGGCGGATCGCCTCGATCGCCTGCGAAATGCGGTGCACCGCATCCGCAGAGCCGGCGGCGTCGCGCTGGAGTGCGTCGATCTTCTTCGTGATCTCTTCCGTCGCGCTTTGGGTCTGCACCGCGAGGGCCTTGACCTCGGTGGCAACGACCGCAAAGCCCTTGCCGGCAGAGCCCGCGCGTGCGGCCTCGATGGTCGAGTTGAGCGCGAGCAGCGTCGTCTGCCGCGCGATCTGCGCGATCAGATTGACGACGTTGCCGATGGCGGCAGAGGACTCGCGCAAGCGGTCAACATTGGCGCGGGCTTCCTGCGCCGCGGCGCTGGCCTCGTCGGCGAGCTTGCCGGCTTCA